>CAZKPH010000097.1:0-8127 GCA_964554605.1 uncultured Ferruginibacter sp. | reverse complement strand
TAACAAGAAAAAAACTTTCTCCGGGTTTTAGCCCGGACATGAATCTTTTTTTTGCCTCCGGCAATGTTTTTCTGGCCTGCGCTACATAGGGTGCGATAAGCGAATCGAATTTCTTCTCCTGCTGTGTATAAAGTTCAAAAGTCTTGTCCTGAGGGGCATTGGGTGCAAGTGGCGAATCGTTTTTACTCTGCGGCCAGCAGGTGAAAGAAGTACAGCAGAGAAAAGCAATTATAAGAAAGCTTTGTAGTTTTTCCATAATGATTTTTTAAAGAGGGGTATTATTGAAATATTTTTTTCGCAGGTAACGTGTAATAAGCCCATCGAGTATAAATGCAAATACTATGGCCAGTATCCAGACGAAGGGAAAGGCAATCACAAAATAGCCGGTACCGTATGTAACTCTTGGGCTCATCTGCCCTTCGAGTAATATTTTCAGCAAATCAAACCGGGTAAAATAAATGTAAAAGAAAAATATCGTGGCAATTGTAGCAAGCAGCAAAGTATCAACTGCCTGGAGCAGCCGGTACCTGTTACGCTTAAGCCTGAATTTGGCCACTTTCGCCATCCAGAAAAGGGAAAGCGATAAGAAAGCTACCCAGGAGATACCTACAAACAAAAAAGATAAATGTTCCGGGGTAGAAGCTGGTTTCCTGACCGCAAGTGTAAGATAATCTCCCGGAAGCGCCTTCCAGTCACCATGAAGGGAATTAGAGCCAGCCCTTTCCAGTTGCAGGTTAGATGAAAATTCCCAACCGGCTGGATAAAAGGCAACCAGGTGAAAATTTGCAAATCTTTTCCATTTATCCGTAGGTTTCAGAATATATACGAATGTATTTGTAACAGACAGGTCTTCGTTTTCATACCATTGTGATGCATCCGCATCGTAATCCACGATAAGAATATGCTGCCCGGCAGGCAGGCTGTCAAACCTGAAAGAGATCAATCCGTTCCGCGAATATAAGTAAGGTATTTTTTCACCATAACCGGGAATTGAATCCGGAGGAAGCCAGTGCCCTGGGATAGTGTCGAAGGTAGAAAGGTAGCCGTTGATAAGAGTATTGTCCAATTCAACACGGTAACGGCTTTCCGTTAATGCATTGGCAACAAAGACCAGTTGTATATTTCTTAGTAATTGCGGGCAATCGATCACGTATTTAGCCCTTACTTTTACCGGCTTGCCGGTATTGATATCAGCCATATTGATAGTTAGCTCCTCCTGCAGTACAGACATTTGAGTAAAATAGGAGTCGCCCGCAATATTACCTGCTTTCGGTACAGGAGGGGCGCCAAGGTTGGCACGGGTATCCCGAAGGTTGCAGCCAATGGCAAGCAGCAACAGGAAAACTCTCAAAAGGAATGGGCGATGCATAATAATATCGGTTAAATATCTTTTATCGTACCAGGTACTTCCTGTACACATTGCGTTCATACAGAGGGAATATGCCCAGTATCCTTCTCTTTACAGCCTTGCTAATAACAGGGCAATGCGAACGTGTATATCTCGGAAAGTATCCGTTTAACGGTTGGGATATATTTACAGTATCGCCAGCCTGGTTTATTCCTTTAACAGTTACCATCAGCGAATCAGGGTTGTGGCAGGGCAATTTGGCGATAACAATATTTTTTCTCCCCTTCGGGAAATACGTGAGGTTTAGTATAGGGCACCTTGCACTAACATTAACCGATAGTGCTCTTTTAAGTTCCTTCGCTTTGAACTTTACTTTATAGCCCGGCAGTTTTTTATCACAGTTGAAGCCGCCGCCACAACGTGTTGAAAATTCAAGGTACCGCTGCCCCTTGTTGTTAGTAACCTCATTTCCCCCCTCCACCTTTTCCCATCTGTTAGAAAGGTTGCTCCGGTAAAGCTCATTGTTTCCCCGAAAGGTACCCATACAGGGGTTAGGAAGCACAGGTATCCGGATCCTTACAGGGTGGTCCAGGCAATCTTTATTTTCACAATCTTCCGAATGGTTAAATTGTAAGACAAACATACCGCATGTAAGCAGGATGTCCCCGGAGATGTCCATGGTAGTCAGCCCCCTGGACTGAAGGTCTTCCAGGTTTCGTATCTCATAAAGTTCCATGCAGTCTTTTATATCGAAGAAATCGCAGCGGTTAAATGTCAGTTCTGTCCCGCTTTTCAGGATGATGGTAGTATCGGCATTTTCAATTCCTTTATCCGGGCAGGGGTTTTCCTGCGCCCGTAATGCGCTTAGCCAGAGCAATCCTGGTATCAGCAAAAGGTATTTCTTCATAGCAATAAGAATAAGGTAAGAGTAAATGGTTATTTAACGGTTTTATAAGTAAGCAGGGCAACCCCCGCTTTTTTGAAAATTTTTGTAGCAATAAGTTGCAGTCCCAGGTTATGCCTGATCCCGTCAAAGAGCGGTGTGCCTTTGGCCAGTACCAGCGGGTCTATCATAATGCTGATTTCATCCAGCAATCCTGCATCGGCCAATTGGGATACTATACTGCCGCTTCCCAGGATAGTCATATTCTTTCCCCGCCCGGCCTTACGTTTTTTTATTTGGTCAATGATATTGCCGCTTATGATAGTGGTATTTTCCCATTCAGCTTTCCTCAGCGTATTGGAAAAAACGATCTTTCCTGCAAGGTTCATGCCTTTGGCAACTTCCGGGAATAAAGCTGCCGCCATAGGGGTTGGCCAGAAATGCTGCATCATTTCATACGTCTTTCTCCCGAAGAGGAGGATATTGCCCGATTGAAGGGATGCTTCCGAAAATTTGGCCAGGGCTGGTGTATGTGCATGCCAGCTCGTATCTTCTTTAGGCCCTTTAAAAAAACCGTTGGCGGTAACAAATAGAAAAGCGCTGATAGTCGGCATAAGAATATTTTTATTAGGAAACAGGAATTGTTTTATATCCGGCGCTTTGTATTATTTCAGCCATTGCAAAGCATCGTCCATATTCTCAAAAATTTTCACATTCACGCCCCGGTTGGTAGCCACGGTTTCCCCGAAGCGCCTTTTATCAGATATGTTCTCATTGCTCACAACGGCTATTTTAAAAATCTTGCCTAATCCATGTTTGATATAGTATTGAGACAAGTGTTCACCATACGTAAACCTGTCATGCAGTGATATATTTTCGCCTTCAACCTTACTGGCATCTATCAATATCTTTTCTTTCTTACGCTCGACAGCGCTGTCTATTGCCAGTTCAAGAGCGTTCATCACTTTAACCAGGCTATAGTATCCGATAGTAGTAACCTTTAGCTGGTTTTCTTCAGCCAATACTTCCACTTCGAAATGTTGATAGCTGTTTCCCATAAAAAATAATTAGTGGTTTTAATTTTTTTAATAAATAATCATTCGTTCTTTTTCAAATGGGATAAGGTCTTTATAAAAAGTAAAATTATTTTTATTCGTTTCCGGTGCTGCTATCCTTATCTGCCTGTTTGGCCGCCCATGTGGCAATTCTTTTCCGCTCGCCAATCACCAGCAATGCAATAACGATCTTAATAATCGAAATAAGAATAGGCAGGGTAGAAGGGTTCTTCTCCTGGAAAGCGATATGGCGGGTTTCAAAATAGGTATAGATATGGTTAAAGACCAGAGGCGCTTCATTAATAAGTATCGAGCCGCCCAGTAAAATCAGGGCAATAGTAGTCACAGTATAAGCAGATACCGTAAAAGTTAGCGGTTCGTCAGGCATCTCAGGGTCAAATTTCAGCAGCGAAAGTATAGAGTTAGTCCTAAACACCAGCCAGTAGCCCGCCAGGAAAAAAGTACCCAAAAAAAAGATGGGTAACAAAATAGAAAAAAATTTGCTTTCGTCAAATCCGGGACTCAAAAAAGGGCTAAACATTCCGATAACATAAGGCAAAGACATAAGGATATCCTTAAAGATAAAGAACCCGAAAATGCGTATGATAAGTGAATAAAGGTCTCTTTGTTTCATGTTAGTGTAGTAGAAAATTACAAAAATATTCTTCAAAAAAACGAAAAATATTAAACGGGAGCCTTACAGGATATGGAACGAATGAGTTACCGAGTCTATCTGCGGCAGCATCCTGGCAATGCCGCCCTGTTTAGCAGAGCAGGTAATCTGAAAAATGTATTGCGGCCTTATGCCCCAGTGCATACCCTTGTCCGTAAGGATAATCACTTTCTGTTCAAACCGCATATTGCGTTGATTCTTTGGCGATAGTACGTATTGTATCCATTTCCCTTTTTTCCCGGGTTCATTTACTTCGCCCCTTTGTTCCTCTTTAAAGAACGAAGCCTCATCCCGTATAGCCAGTATAAGTTGGTTAAAGTACTGGTTCAGGTTCCGGGCTTTCAGGGTAATAATGTTGATATTCTCTGTAAAGCCCGTAGTGTCGTAAGTATTGTCAGGGTGCAGTACGGTAACTTTTCCATATTTGTTTTGTGTTTCAGATTTGATCCAGCCTCCCGGCACATCCACGGTAAAGTCACCCTTAATATCCGGGGTGCAGGACGGGAAAAGAAAGCAAAGGCAACATAAGGTTACAAGCAGGTATTTCATTGTACAGTTTTTTAAAAATAAGGGATCACAGGTAAAATTACTTTTTCATTCCGTCATTCTTTCTAAAAACATCCGGCGTCTGCCGTAATGCTTTTATCAGGAAAAGGATACACAGGCCTCCGGCCGCCGGAAAGCTCACCAGGCATAGCCAGGGTATAGCCGCCCAGAAACAACTCCCCTCATTAAGGCATTGCTGCCCCGTAAGCAATTCGGTTATTGCAGCCCCCGTATAGGCAACGATCAATGGTGAGGCAGCCAGGAAAAGGCAGCCGAAAATCCCAAGCGGCACACGTATCAGCAAATCCCTCTTCGACCGAATCAGTTTTTTATTACTCAGGAAATCATTAATCAGGCTCATACTATTTTCATTTTAAGTTTCAGTGCAGGCCCCTCAATCAGTTCAAAGCTGGCCAGGCTCATCAGTATCGCCAATCCTATACAGGTTATATTGCCCAGCATATCAGCCATCAGCCCGTTAGGGAATATTCTCTCCAGCCGCTCGTACAGTACAGGCCGCAGCAGGCAGATAATCGGGTAGTGGAATACATAAAGCGCATAGCTGTATTTTCCAAAAAAACGCAACCATTTCATTTCCATCAGCAGCTTTACCCAATTGCCCCCATGAGTCGATAAGGAGTAAACCAGCATCCCCGCAAAGAACAAAGCTGTAAGCGTATAGCCCCCCGTACGGAAAAAAAAGTCACCCGGGTTATGCGGGCGGTATACAGCTATATATCCTGCCAGCAGTGCAAACGATAAAGCAAAAAGAAAAGGCGTTGCTTTTTGCAGCGAAGGCAGGTATTTTTCATCTCGCAGCATCAGGGCAGCCATAGCCCCGGCAGAGAGAGAGTCCAGCCGGGCAAACGTATTGGCATAAGTATATATCCAGTGGTATCCGGCATACGTATAATAACACCGCAGCGAGATGCTCAGCACAATAAACAAGGCAAGTATCCTAAGCAGGTGCCTGGAAGAGAAGAAGTAAACAATCAGAGGCCAGAAAATATAAAACTGTTCCTCAATCGCCAGCGACCAGAAATGGATAAACACCCGGCTCGACCGTTCATATTCCGCAATATGTAATATCTGTATCCAGTTTTGCAGGTATGCCCAGTAGTAAGCGCTGTCGTGGTAGTAGATAGCGAAAAGCCCCGTGGCCCTTTGCCCCATACATGCCGGGACGATCAGAAAAAACACTATAAGAACAAAATAATATAGTGGAAAAATCCGCAGTATCCTCCGCACTATATAGTTTCGGTAATAATTCTCTTTATGTTTCGTATCGGCAAGTATCCCCGTTATCAGGAATCCTGAAAGCACAAAAAACAAGTCCACGCCCATCCATCCCGCTGTAAGCCCGAAATGGTGGTACAGCAGTATCAATACAATCGCCAGCCCGCGGATACCATCCAGCGCCGGTATACGCATTGTATTTCCCCGTTCAATATGTAATGCTCTAAAATATTTTCTCATAAACAAAGTCAGCTTCCATTGCAGCAGCGGTCAAAACAAAAATACACAATAGCCTCGGCATACTCACTCACGCCCGCCGGTAGTGATACAATAGCAGTTAGGTATATATAAATGTAATTATTTTAAGGGCGAAACACAAACTTCTCCCCGGCAATTATTGCAAAACACCGGCACAAACAGCCCCAATGCCGGTTGCGTGTATGGAAAACGGTTACAGGTAGGCTGGCCCGCAATTAAGCAGCAGGGAAGAAAAGTAATAAGATAAGAAAAGGTCAGGGGCTGTCAGCTTCAGTGCATCATTCGGCAGCAGTCCCGGCTGTACACTACTGCTCCGCCACAAGGCATACGCACAGTGCTTCAGCGGGGCATCGTTGCCATCCGGCAGCCCGTCGGCAGAAGAAAATTAAAAGATAGGAAAAGACGTAGCAGAAAAGTAGCAGACATTCAGAAGGCAGAAAGCCAGGTATTCATTTAACAAGAAAAGCATGAGAAGCAAATAAACCCACAATTGCCATCACCAGTACCAAAGCCGCCAGTGCCTCTTTAGAAATAAAGAGATACTTTGTTCTCTTCATATAGTTAATCAAAGCCCTGCGGTGGTAGTAGGCATGAAGAAAAGCGAAAAACACAAAAAGAATACCCGCAATATTATGCACGGCCATCCAGAAATGCCTTTCCGTAGTAAAAGCTTCAAACTGAAGTTTATGGTTTTTAATCCCCGAAAAAGGAAGGCATAATCCCGATACAAGCATTGCAATAGAAACAAAAGCACGTTTGCTAAACGGTTTCTTTGTCAGCATATCTCCCATAGTAGATAATATTAAAAGTTAAAGATTCGGTTAATTTACGGAGTAGGCAATCCTAAACGTGAAGCTGGAATCAAATACGAAATTGCCCGGGAAAATATTGCGTTGTTTGACTGACGTATGTTATACGGCAGTACATTATTTTGGCTGTACGAATTAGTCAGATTGTTTGTCTAAATAACGTAACTGTTTTTTTAGTAAATATATTTTAATACTGTTCGAGACTATTTTCTGTTTTCCAAGAGTTAACTCCAGCCGATAATCGACTACTGTGTCACCAAGATTTACCCGGTCACTTTCTATTTCTGAAAGAGTTGCCATCTTTGGAGGTAGTTTCATTGTCCAGATACTGTTGCCACAATCTATAATCTTATCTGTATATTGAAATGATAGCCATTTCAAACTGTCGCCAGTTGATATTGACGAACTGATATTATTTACTACATTGTCCAATCGGGGTATTTGTACAGTGTCAGAGGAATTGTTTACAATATAGAAACGGAAATATTCATTGCCGTTTTTTTTCTGTGAATAAAAATGGTTGGGAATATAGAGGAAAACAGTCTTTAAGTTATTGCTCAGGCATTTTATGATGGGATTGCTGTCTACGAGGAAAGTACTTGTATGCCAGGCTTTTGCTTCTCTCCAAATAGATTGGTTGTTCTCCAAAAACCAGTCAGGAGAATTAGGCTCAAACAAACCCTTGAAAGCTTCTTTGTAATCTTTGATCTTGGGTTTATCTATTTGAAAACTGTCGCACATGCAAATATTGGGAACGTCTTTTTTCGTAACAGCCGTATTGCCTGTTTCTTTACTTCTGTCTGAAATATTGCATGTAGCCAAAACTGTAGTGATGGGAATTATCAGTATAAGTTTGAATCTCATCTATTGGCATATAAGTAGGTAGTAAAAATTACCCTTCTTTCTTTGGCAGAACCTTTATTGATTGTATGCTTCAATCACCGAAACTAATTTTTCAATATTCAGTTCTTTTGAATATGAATCCTTCGGATAGTAAGAATTAAGTTTATCTAATGCCTGAGGGTTATCCTTGATAGCATTTCTCAAATTACTTATTCCGATAGGAGTAATATTATTTTCACTTTTCTCAAAAAAGAAAATACTTTTTCTGTTATTTGTACTGTTGACTGTTGTTGGGCTGTTCGAGTAAAATGTATAAGTTTTATCGTAACCCGTTTTATCAAAATAATATAAGTTGATTTTGCCTTTAACAAGTCTGATCAGGAATAAATTATTGAAGCGCTTATGGAATCCTTTTTTATCCTGGAAAGCCACAACGTCACTGTCATTGTAATTTTTCCAGTCTAATGTTAAAGCGT
>CAZKPH010000096.1:0-8139 GCA_964554605.1 uncultured Ferruginibacter sp. | reverse complement strand
TAAGATGAGCTTTGTTAGAGTTCTTGCAGAAATATTAATATCTGAAAAAAACACGGTTTGTACTAGCGGTAAAAGAGGAAGTATTATCAGGGATTCAGTATGAAGCACAAATCATGCTGTATAGGATTATTCAGGAACTTACCAGCAATACGTTGAAGCATGCAAATGCATCAAGGGTGAGGATATCATTTACCCAAAAAAATAAAAAACTTGTTTTGCGCTATACCGACGATGGTGAAGGATTCGAAGTAAGCAAAGTAAAAAAAGGAGTAGGGTTTAAAAGTATTTTTACAAGGGTAAATTATTACCAGGGGAAAATAAATATCAATTCACTAAAAAGAAAAGGTACTGATTTTGTTATTGAAATGCCATTAAAAAATCTGACAATAGAGAAAGAAAGTATCCAGATTGATGTATATTAATGTCTGAACAGTTAAATTTACAAAGATGAAAACCCGGACTGTTATTATCGAAGACAACATAGTGGCCAGGATTACCTTGGAGTATTACTGTGATAATATTCCCAAAATAGAGGTAGTTGAGTCGTTCGATACAATGAAAGAATCGGCTGAGTATATCAAAAATAACATCGTTGACCTTATCTTTTTGGATATTGAGTTAAAAGACGGGTTAAGCTGGGAAATACTTAAAGAAATACCTCCGGGTACAAAAGTAGTTGTCACGACATCTTATGAGAAATATGCGCAAGATGCTTTGCAACATCCCGGGGTGTCTCACGCACTTGTAAAGCCTATCTTCATTGATGCTTTCCTTACCACTATGCGTATGCTTGAGCTTAATTAGAAAAGCAGTTGTTTCTGTTTTTCCCTGATGATGCGCCTTCTCTTTTTTAGATGGGTTTCCCCAAGTCAGCGAAAAATATTGGGGAAAATTTGACTGAAATGATATCCTCTCAAAATATGTGAAACCCTTACATTTGCAGTAATTTTTTAAACCCATTCCTCTTAATGGATAATATGAACAATACTTACAAGGACCTGGTTGACCAGACCTTCAATTTTCCCCAGGAAGATTATAAAGTAAAAGATGAGTATTTGCAATATAATGACCTTGATATTAAGAAATTGATCGATAAATATGGCACGCCATTAAAGCTTACTTACTTGCCTAAAATAGGTATGCAGATCAATAAAGCAAAAAAAATGTTTGAAACTGCTTTCAAAAAACATAAATATGAAGGCAAGTATAATTATTGTTATTGTACCAAAAGTTCCCATTTTTCTTTTATTGTTGAAGAAGCGCTGAAACATGATATCCACCTGGAAACATCTTATGCTTATGATATTGAGATTGTGAACAGGTTATACCAGCGGAAAAAAATTACAAAAGATACATATATTATCTGCAACGGGTACAAGCAGAAAAGTTATACCAGCCGTATTGCTAAATTGCTGAATTCCGGTTTTAAGAATGTGATACCTGTACTGGACAATAAGGAAGAACTGGCTGCCTATCGCAAATCGGTAAAAGTGCCCTTCAAATTAGGTATTCGTGTAGCTGCAGAAGAAGAGCCGACTTTTCCCTTTTATACATCCAGGTTGGGTATGCGGGCAAAAGATGTATTGGAATTTTATGTAGATGAAATCGAGGGCTTCGAAAATAAATTCCAATTAAAAATGTTGCATATTTTCCTTAATAAGGGCATTAAGGATGATATCTATTACTGGAGTGAGTTGAATAAGGTCATTAACCTGTATTGCCAGTTGAAGAAAATTTGCCCGGAACTGGATTCTATTAATATCGGAGGAGGGTTCCCTATTAAGCATTCCTTAGGCTTTGAGTACGATTATCAGTTCATGATTAATGAGATTGTCCGTAATATTAAACAGGCATGTAAAAGAAGCAATGTGCCTATGCCTAATATATTTACGGAATTCGGGAGTTATACAGTTGGGGAAAGTATGGCGCACATATACAGTGTTGTAGGCCAGAAGATGCAAAACGACAGAGAGATATGGTATATGATAGATTCATCATTCATTACTACTTTGCCAGACACCTGGGGCATCGGCGAAAAGTTTCTCATGTTGCCGATTAATAAGTGGAATGAAGAATATCAACGCGTCACATTAGGGGGGATTACCTGCGACAGCCATGATTATTATGATTCGGAAGAGCATATCAACGAAGTTTTTTTACCCAAGTTGACGTCGGGGGAACCACTTTATGTAGGTTTTTTTCACACCGGGGCATATCAGGATCAGATAAGCGGTTACGGGGGTATCAAGCATTGCCTGATACCTTCTCCCAAACACATAATAGTTGGATACGACAGGAGTGGAAAACTTGTTGACTGGGTATATGCCAAAGAACAATCGGCACAAAGTATGCTCAAAATACTCGGGTATTAATTTTTATTGTCAATAATAAATATAAACACAACCCCCGCTATGAATAGCAGGGGTTTTTAAATCAAAAATCAACTGTACGCTCGTGCAGGAATTATTTATTATCCGATGCTAATATCCTTTGTGATGGCTTTAACTTCATCTTTCTTGGGCAATACCAGTTTCAGTATGCCGTTTTCATAACGGGCATTTATGTTTGCGGCATTGATCCTCTTATCATCCAGCGTAAAACTGCGCCTGAACGATCTATGAGAGAATTCCCTCCGGATGAATTTGTCATTTTCATCATTGATTTCTTCTTTTTTCTCTGCACTGATGGTCAAAAGATCACCGTCAAGTTTTACATTGAAGTCGCCCTTATCCATTCCCGGAACAGCTACATCAAGGTAGTAGGCGTCATTTTTTTCAACAATGTTTACCGGGGGGAAATTCAATGCTTCATTTCTGAAACTGTTGCCGAAATTCATCGGGAAATCATTGAAAATGTCGTTTACCAAACCATCAAAGGTTTTTGCAATTGGGCTGTTTACTTTTACTAGTGTCATAATATCAAAGTTTTAAGTTTTAAATGTTTATACTAATCACTTTTCAAATTCTATTCCATCCGGTAATTTGAGAAAGAATGGCAAAAAAAAGCATGAATTTATGTCATAATGTCTGTTTGTTTTACATTAAAGTGCCGTTATGTCTTTTTTGGTGAGTTGTGTATAAGTATTACTCAGTTTTTTAAGTTTTATGTAAATTTGCTGTTCATCTTAAATGAAAAATATGTATCCAGCAGAAATTGTAATCCCAATGAAGGAGGAGTTAACAGAAAAGGGTTTCCATGAAATGTTGACCGCTTCGGATGTTGAAGATACGTTGTCGCAAAAGGGCACCGTATTGGTTGTAATCAATTCAGTATGTGGTTGTAGCGCAGGAACTGCCCGCCCGGGTGTTCTGATGGCGCTTGATGGGAGTTCGGTTAAGCCAGATCAGCTCAAAACCAGTTTTGCAGGTTTTGATATAGAAGCTGTAAAGAAGGTCAGGGAGCATTTGCTTCCGTATCCGCCATCTTCGCCTTCTATAGCGCTTTTCAAAGATGGCCAATTGGTACATTTCATTGAAAGGCATAATATTGAGGGCAGAAGTGCTTTAATGATAGCGGAAAATCTTATAGGGGCTTTCAATGAATATTGTTCTTAAAGAATAAGTATGTGGTTAGTATTATTTGTCCCGCGGCAAAACCTGCGGGATTTTTATTTAGTACTGCAATTTTGGAGTATAATTGAATATCTTGCACTCGCTTAATTAATATTTATGTATCCCAATCTGTATTATATATTTAAAGACTGGTTTGGTGTGGAATGGGGTGGGCTTAAGATACTCAATACATTTGGCCTTATGGTAGCGGCTAGTTTTGTAGTAGCTGCATTTGTACTCTCGGCTGAGATGAAGCGTAAGGAAAAGCAAGGGTTCCTTTATCCCAGGGAAGAGACCATTGTAGTGGGAAAGCCTGCTTCCCTGTTAGAGTTAGTGATTAATTTTCTGATTGGGTTTATGCTCGGTTTTAAATTGATAGGGTTCTTTTTTAACAATGAGGAAATTCCGGCTCAGGAATATATTTTTTCAGGTCATGGCAGTTTCCCGGGAGGGTTGACGTTAGGTATAGTGCTGGCTGTAGTAAAGTGGTATGAAAAAAACAAACAGCGTTTAAAATCACCTGAACATCGTACAGTTAGGATCTGGCCGCATGACAGGGTTGGGGATATCATTATTATCGGGCTTGTTTCGGGCATTCTTGGGGCAAAACTTTTTGACAATTTTGAAAACTGGAACGATTTCATACAGCATCCAGTTGAGAGGTTGTTTTCTGCGAGTGGACTCACCTTTTATGGGGGGCTTATTTTAGCTACAATATGCATATTGTGGTATGCTAAATTGAAGAATATTAAATTGGTTCATCTGGTAGATGCAGCAGCGCCAGCATTGATGATAGCTTATGCCGTTGGCAGAATAGGCTGTCAGGTTTCCGGCGATGGAGATTGGGGAATTTATAATAGTGCATATATTACTGACGTATCTGGGAAGGTTGTAATGGCGGATTCTTCCACATATCAGCGGCAGTTGGAAAAGTACAATTCCTATTTTTTAAGGGGTTCGATAATAGACAGTACCGGGCATGAGGCTTTTGTTACAGACAGGGTCTCAGCATCGCTTAAGGATGTACCTTCGGTAAGCCACAGGGCACCTTCGTTTTTTCCTGTATGGTTCTATGCTTACAATTATCCTCAAAATGTAAATAAAGACGGAATACCTATCAGGGGCTGTTTGGATGAGCATAACAAAGTATTGCCTGTGCCAGTTTATCCGACTTCCCTGTATGAAACTATATCATGCGGACTGATGTTTTTGTTGATGTGGCGATTACGAAAAAGAATCAAAACGCCTGGTGTTATGTTTGCATTCTATCTGCTGCTGAATGGGCTCGAAAGGTTTTTTATTGAAAAAATAAGAGTAAACGCTAAATACGATATATTAAATATGCAATTGAGCCAAGCAGAAATTATAGCAGCGTTGCTCATGCTGGCGGGAGTGGTACTTTATATTGTGGCTAAGAATAGTTACAGGTCTCACAGTACACTTGTTGATTAGTTGTCTATGAATTACTAATACATAATTATTTAATGTCAAAACCAGCATTATGCCTTCATTCGATTTTTCAAGTAAAGTAGACCTGCAAACACTCGATAATGCAGTTAATACGGTAAAAAAAGAGATTACAAATCGTTTCGATTTTAAAGGTTGCCACGTTGTAATAGACCTTAATAAAAAGGAGTTCAAGCTCAGCTTGGAAGCGGATAGCGAAATGAAACTAGGCCAGATTATTGATGTTTTGATCAGTAGGAGTATGAAGCAGGGCCTGGCAGCCGAAATATACGATTTGGGGACTGAAGCTTACCAGAGCGGTAAAATCGTAAAGAAAGAAGTTCCTGTAAGAAACGGGATTAAACAGGAGGATGCAAAAAAGATTGTAAAGTGTATAAAGGATAGCGGGCTGAAAGTACAGGCTGCAATTATGGATGATATTGTCAGGGTTACGGGGAAAAAAATTGATGACCTTCAGGCGGTTATCCAGGCTTCTAAGGGCTGGAATCTTGGGATTGCCTTGCAATATGTAAATATGAAAAATTAGTTTCAGCAGTTAATTCCGGAAGGTGTAAAAGAAATAACCGGCTTTTTTCTTTAGTTTTTTTACAGTACCTTTGCCATCTTTAAAAATCGCATGGCAAAATCCATGCACAAATCAAGTATAAAATGAAGAAAGATTTGCATCCCAAGAATTACCGGTTTGTAGTGTTCAAAGACATGAGTAATGGATATCAATTCCTAAGCCGTTCTACAGCCGACTCTAAAGAAACAGTAAAGTGGGAAGACGGCAATGATTATCCGCTGATTAAGTTAGAAATTTCAAATACTTCTCACCCGTTCTATACCGGTAAGAATGTATTGGTAGATACCGCAGGGCGTATTGATAAGTTTAGGAAACGTTACGAGAAAAAAGCGAAATAATCAATGCTCTCTGATCGTTGTTAAAAAATGAATTTGTCCCCTGGGTAACTTGCCTCGGGGATTTTTTTTGTGTTAATTTTACATATATAACTTGAACATATGAAAATTCATTTTGAAAATACAATATCTGCAGACAGCCTTTATCCTTTTGCTGCTGTCAGGCCAATTGAAGAAATTCGTATTGGCATCCTTACTATCAGTGAGAAATGGAAGCTTATTGCCAATTTAATTGAAAATAAGCATGGGGCTATTCAAAAAGAAATAACTGTTCCGTCAAATATTCTGCCGTCGTTTGATTACGCGGAAAAACTGATCCTTACAGGAGTTTCTATGGCCGACAGGGCAAGGCCTGTCGATCACCCCTGGGATATTTTTATACTCAATGATTGGGCAATCAGGGAAGATTTTGCTTTATTAACAATGAATCGTACATCGCAGCCAATACCGCTAACGAACCGAGTGATAGCCTCTGAAAATATTTTTATTGAGGAAGGGGCTGTTGTAGAGCATTGTATAATCAACGCTTCGGAAGGTCCTATATATATCGGCAAAAATGCATTGATGATGGAGGGGAGTATGATCCGGGGCCCATTTGCATTATGTGAAAATGCTGTATTAAAGATGGGTACGAAAATATACGGCGCTACAACTGTAGGGCCTGATTGCATAGTAGCGGGAGAAATTAAGAATTCTGTATTTTTTGGGTATTCCAATAAGGCGCACGATGGTTATTTGGGCGATAGTGTAATCGGGGAATGGTGCAATCTGGGTGCCGGCACCACCAATTCCAATATTAAGAATTCAGGTGGGGTTGTAATGGTCTGGAACCAGGCCTTGAAGCAACACACCAATGTAGGAACAAAATGCGGGTTGCTCATGGGCGATTACAGCAGAGCCGCCATCAATACAGCCTTCAATACGGGTACTGTTGTAGGCGTTAGTTGCAATATTTTCGGAGAAGGTTTTCCCGAAAGGTATATTCCCGATTTTGCCTGGGGTACCTGGGGAAAACAAAAGTATATACTTGACAAGGCTTTAAGGGATATCGATAACTGGATGAAGCTCAAAGGAAAATCACTTTCGGGGGAAAAAATAAAAATTCTTAACAATCTTTATAAAAACTAAAAAAATCAACAATGAGAAAGCAAATAGCTGCTGCAAACTGGAAAATGAATCTGACTTTACAGGAAGGGGAACAATTGGTTTCGGATCTTTTTAAAGATGATTACACATTAAAGGCAAATCATGAGGTAGTGTTTGGCGTGCCGTTTCCATATCTGGTTTCTGTAAATGCAAAACTGAACGGCAAAAGCCAAGTATATATTGCAGCACAGAATTGTTATACAAAGAAATCTGGTGCCTATACTGGGGAAGTTAGTGCACCTATGTTAAAGAGCATTAGTGTTCCATATGTAATACTCGGCCATAGTGAACGTCGTGAATACTTTAGCGAAAACAACCAAATGCTGGCCGAAAAAGTGAATATTTGCTTTGAAAATGGCCTGAAACCGATATTCTGCTGTGGGGAGGCTCTGGAAATAAGAGAAGCAGGTACCCAGAACAGTTTTGTTGAAACGCAATTGAAAGAAAGCCTTTTTCACCTTACAGCCGGGCAACTTACCGGATTTGTCATTGCATATGAACCTATCTGGGCTATTGGTACAGGTAAGACAGCTACAAGTGAACAGGCCCAGGAAATGCATGCTCATATCCGTAGTGTATTTGCTGCAAAATATGGAAGGGAAGTAGCAGACACGATATCAATCCTTTACGGAGGGAGTGTAAAGGCTGCCAATGCTAAAGAAATATTCGGACAGCCGGATGTTGATGGCGGGTTAGTAGGAGGTGCAGCTCTTATTGCAACTGAATTTGCTGCAATAATCAGTGCATTAAAATAAACAAAAGGGGGTTTACATTAAATCCAGGGCTTTGGCAAAAAAAGTAGTATTGAATGGCAGTACCATTGAACAATAACCGCCACCAATTTTATATACAAAAAAGAAGGCTGCTACAGATATAAAAAATAATACCCAGTATAATAATGATGTAGATTTTTTTGTTGCAGTCATTTATTTTGAATTTTGGCAAAAGTAGGGGAAAACAAACAATTTTGCCTTTTTTGCCAGTCCTTTTTTATTTATTGTGTATTCTTTACATTATGGCTTAAAATTTTTATATTGCATCCCCTTAATAATACTTATAAATGATACTTAGTTTT
>CAZKPH010000095.1:0-8173 GCA_964554605.1 uncultured Ferruginibacter sp. | reverse complement strand
AACCTACTACCGCCACTTTTTTACCTGTCCGTAAAATCGGGCGTTGGGACTTCACAAATCCTTTATCGAAAGCTATCTCAATGATATGTTTCTCAATTTCTTCAATTGTGATAGCGGGTTGGTTAATGCCCAAAACACATGCCGATTCGCAGGGCGCCGGGCAAATCCTTCCGGTAAATTCCGGAAAATTGTTAGTTGAGGACAATATCTCATATGCATCCAGCCAATTCTTTCGGTACACCGCATCATTAAATTCCGGGATCACATTACCCAATGGGCAACCATTATGACAGAAAGGTACGCCGCAGTTCATACATCGTGCCGACTGTTCATTCAATTGGGCATCTGTGAATCTTTCAATAAATTCGTTATAATCATTCACTCTTTCTTCCGGCTTACGCTTTGCCGGTAGTTGCCTTGTAAATTCTAAAAAACCAGTGGTTTTACCCATTTGCTAAAAATTTATCCTTTATTGGTTAAAAATATTTTATCATGACCGGGTGCAATATTTCGTTCCGGGAAATATCACTTTACCTTTTCGGTCAGTTTTGCACTCTTTAATGCTTTTTTATAATCTCTTGGGAATACTTTTACAAAACTCCTAAGCTGATTTTCAAAATCGTCAAGGATGAATCTTGCAACTGTACTTCCGGTATATTTGAGATGGTTTGACAGTAATTGGTGCAGTTCGGTTTTATCATCCTGATCTAACGGATCCAGATCTACCATCTCTTTATTACAATTCAGGTCAAACTGTCCCTTTACATCATATATATAAGCGATACCGCCACTCATACCGGCGGCAAAGTTCCGGCCTGTATCTCCTATTATAACCACTTTTCCTCCAGTCATATATTCACAACCATGGTCTCCTACCCCTTCTACAATTGCTGTGGCGCCCGAATTTCTGACTGCAAATCTTTCACCAGCCTTTCCGCGTATATAAGCTTCCCCCGATGTTGCGCCGTAGAAAGCCACGTTGCCGATAATGATATTATCTTCCGGCACAAAAGTGGCCTTCGGTGAAGGATAGACGATTAATTTGGCCCCACTCAGCCCTTTCCCGAAATAGTCATTAGCGCCACCTTCCAATTCATGAGTTATCCCCTTAGCATTGAAAGCGGCAAAACTCTGTCCTGCTGTTCCACAAAACCTGAAATGGATCGTATCATGCGGAAGCCCTTCTGATTTATACTTCTTTGATATTTCATTTGAAAGTATCGTTCCCACGGTTCTGTCTATATTGTTTATTTCAAAAGAAGCCGTCACTTTTTGTTGCTTTTCCAACGCCGGTTTAGCCGCTTCAAGAAGTTTCCAGTCCAGTACATTATCCAGTCCGTGATCCTGTATTTCCGACTGATAAAGCCCCACATATTCCGGAACCGGCTCTTTATACAGAATAGGAGAAAGGTCGAGTTTGCTGTATTTCCAGTGAGTGATATTTTCACGAAGTTCAAGGCAATCTGCCTGCCCTACCATTTCATTGACAGTGCGAAAACCGAGTTCTGCCATTATCTCTCTTAATTCCTGCGTTAGAAACTTAAACAGGTTCACAACATGATCTGGATTTCCCGAAAAACGCTTGCGTAATTCCTTATCCTGTGTAGCCACGCCAACCGGGCATGTATTCAGGTGGCATTTACGCATCATAATACATCCTTCCGTAACTAATGCAGCAGTAGCAACGCCCCATTCCTCCGCTCCCAATAATGTTGCGATAGCAATATCCCTGCCTGTTTTCAATTGCCCGTCAGTCTGTAATACCACACGGCTGCGTAATTTATTTTTTACCAATGTCTGTTGAGCTTCGGCAATTCCCAATTCCCAGGGCAAGCCTGCATGTTTGATAGAACTTACAGGCGATGCTCCGGTACCGCCATCATATCCCGAAATAAGAACTACATCTGCTTTTGCTTTTGTAACTCCCGCCGCAATAGTACCTACACCAGCCTTTGAAACTAATTTCACATTGATACGGGCCGCTCTGTTGGAGTTCTTAAGGTCATATATCAATTGCGCCAGATCCTCAATAGAGTAAATATCATGATGTGGTGGCGGAGATATCAGCCCCACGCCGGGAGTAGAATGGCGGGTCCTGCCAATCCAATCATCCACTTTATGGCCAGGTAATTGCCCACCTTCCCCGGGTTTTGCACCCTGGGCCATTTTAATCTGCAATTCATCTGCTTCTGTAAGATAATAACTGGTAACGCCGAACCTCCCTGATGCAACCTGCTTAATGGCACTACGCATCGAATCTCCATTGAGCATTGGCTGATAGCGCATTTCATCTTCCCCTCCTTCCCCGGTATTGCTTTTTCCTCCCAGCCTGTTCATGGCAATGGCCAAAGTGCTGTGTGCTTCGTGAGAAATGGAGCCAAAACTCATGGCCCCGGTGGCAAAGCGCTTATAAATTGATTCAGCAGACTCTACTTCATCGATAGAAATGGGTTTCCTGTTGGGTTTGAAGCGAAACAAACCCCGGATTGTAGCGGCTTTCTCCGTTTGATCATTTACAGACTTGGAATATTTCTTAAAAGTTGAATAATCTCCCGTACGGGTAGAAAACTGCAACAAATGTATCGTTTGCGGATTGAACAAATGATATTCACCCTTTCTTTTCCACTGGTACAACCCGCCTACCGGCAAACGGTTAACAGGCACTTCCTTCCTTGCAAATGCAAATGAATGCTTGGCAAGGTTTTCTTTTGCTATCTCATCGAGCCCCATTCCTTCAATGCGGGAAACAGTACCTGAAAAATATTGGTCAACCACAGACCTATTCAGGCCAATTATCTCAAATATCTGTGCGCCCTGGTAAGACTGTAATGTTGATATACCCATCTTGGAGAACACTTTCAATAAACCATCATTCACTGCCTTGATATAATTCTTTTTAAGTGTTTTCTCCTCAAGGTCTGTCTGCAACCTCCCTGACTGTTTCATATCCCTTATTGTAGAAAGAGCCAGGTAAGGATTGATAGCAGTAGCCCCAAAGGCCAGCAGGCAGGCAAAATGGTGTACTTCCCATACATCGCCGGCTTCTACTACCAGCCCTACACTCCCTCGCAGCCCTTTACGGATCAGGTGATGGTGAATAGCTGCAGTAGCTAATAAAGACGGGATAGGTGCATGATCGGAATCTATTGCCCTGTCTGAAAGTATTAAAACTTCAAATCCGTCCTGGGCCGCATCTACAGCATACCTGCATATCCTGTCCAGTGCCTTTTTCAAAGAATCTGGTTTCCCATCTGCCCTGAAATATATCTGCAGGGTTTTTGCCTGGAATATCCCGGTATCTATACTTCTGATCTTTTCCAGATCATGGTTATTCAATACGGGGTGTTTAAGTGCCACCGTATGGCAGCTCAGCGGATCTTCTATCAGTAGGTTCCCGTTATTGCCTACAAATGTTGCCAGCGACATTACCAGCCTTTCCCTGATTGGGTCTATCGGAGGATTGGTTACCTGCGCAAAGAGTTGTTTGAAATAAGAAGACAGATGCTGAGGCTGGTCGCTAAGTATTGCCAACGGCACATCTGCGCCCATAGAACCAACAGGCTCTTTGCCATCCACCGCCATCGGGGCTATGAGAGTATCCATATCCTCGGTAGAGTACCCGAATGCTTTCTGGTATTTAAAAATCTGATCGTGCTGCAAGGGCGTGAAAAGTACCCTCGGTTCAGGCAATTCTTCCAGGCGGATTTTATACTTATTAAGCCAGTCGCCGTAAGGCTTCTGAGAACATATTTTTTGCTTCAGTTCGGTATCACTAATAATCCTCCCCTGCTCCATATCCACCACAAACATCTTTCCCGGTTGCAACCTTCCGTTTTCTTTTACAAGGGCAGGGTCAACAGGCAGCGCCCCGGATTCGGAAGCCATGATTACACGGTCATCGGCCGTTACACAATAGCGGGAAGGGCGCAGCCCGTTCCGGTCAAGTGTTGCTCCAATCAATTTACCATCGGTAAATGAAATAGAAGCCGGACCATCCCAAGGCTCCATAATACTGGCATGGTATTCGTAAAACGCTTTTTTAACGGGATCCATCCTGTCATCCCCATCCCAGGCTTCAGGAATCAACATCATCATAACATGAGGGATAGACCTTCCTGTTAGTGTCAGGAGTTCTATCATATTATCCAGGCAGGCAGAGTCTGATTGCTCCCCGGAAACAATCGGGGTAAGCATTTCAATTTCTTCTTTGGTAAAATAGGGAGTCTCATAATTACTCTCACTGGCTTTTAGCCAATTCAGGTTGCCCTGCAGCGTGTTTATCTCACCGTTATGAGCTATGAAACGGAAAGGCTGTGCCAGTTTCCACGATGGAAAAGTATTAGTGGCAAACCGGGAGTGTACAAGCCCGAAAGCAGATACAACACGTTTATTACTCAGATCGGGAAAATATTCCCGTACCTGCAGGCTTGTCAGTTGGCCTTTGTACACCACCGTCTTGTACGAAAGTGATGCTATATAAAAGCCGATAGCGTCTTTGCGTATGGTGTTATTAATAGTATGCGTTGCGTAATTGCGCAGCAAATAAAGTTTCCTTTCAAAATCATCAGGATTGGAAATGTGGTCAGGGCAGGCAATGAAAACCTGCTCCATAACCGGTTCTACAGACAACGCAGTGGGGCCGATTGTATCTTTTACAACAGGTACGCTTCGGTAAGTAAGTATTTCCAATCCCAGTTTTTCGGCAGAACGGGTAAATATCTCCCTGCACTCTTCTTTTAGCTTTATATCTTTCGGAAAAAATACTACCCCAACGCCATACTTGCCATAAGCAGGAAGATGCACCCCCAGTTTTACACACTCATCAAAGAAAAACTCATGCGGTATCTGAATTAGGATACCAGCACCGTCGCCAGTATTCTTTTCACTTCCGGTAGCTCCCCGGTGCTCCATATTTTCCAATACGGTAAGTGCATCGGAAATATTCTGATGAGATTTGTTGCCTTTAATACTTGCTACAAAACCAATACCACAGGAATCATGTTCAAACCGGGGGGAATACAAACCAATACTTTTTGACATATTTGTTTTTATATTAATTTAATTGTTTTAATATGTTTTTCTGCCTTTAACTGCGAATTTATTCATTTTTCGGCAAAAATTCGGTTGTAAGCCTGCAAAAAGGCCGAAGGAAAACTATGAAAACGTTACCACCAAAACCATTCTGCAAATTTTTTATTTACAGGGTCGTTTTTGTAAAAAAATGCACAACCGCATCCATCATTTTCACTACAGATTTTCACAAAACAGAGGTTTATTGAAATCAACAAACCTCTTTTGGTAATATTTTAAAAAAAAAACGGCCGGTACAGAAGATGCTTAAGCAACTGTACTGATAGCCTTCATGTTGGTCATAGCCTGACGAAGGTATTTGCCCACTTTCTCTACCGGATGGGTGCGTATCACTTCATTCACTGCTATAAGCGTCCTGTTATCCACGCCGCCGTCTTTGCCATCATTAAAGTTTTTACCGATAATATCCGCCTCGGCCTTACTCATAAAATCAGCCAATAAAGGCTTGCAGGCATGATCGAATAAATAACAGCCGTATTCAGCCGTATCGGAGATCACACGGTTCATTTCATACAGTTTTTTTCGAGCAATGGTATTTGCTATCAACGGCGTTTCGTGCAATGATTCATAATAGGCTGATTCGGCCTTGATACCGGACTCAACCATAGTCTCAAACGCAAGTTCCACCCCTGCCCTGATAAAGGCCACCATCAGTACCCCATGGTCAAAGAACTGCTGTTCGGATATTTTGACATCGCCGGCAGGCGTCTTCTCAAAAGCGGTTTCGCCGGTGGCAGCACGCCATGTGAGAAGTTTTTTATCATCATTGGCCCAGTCTTCCATCATTGTAGAGGAGAATACGCCACTCATGATATCGTCCTGGTGTTTGCGGAACAAGGGACGCATGATTTCCTTCAGTTCTTCCGATATTTCGTAAGCCTTTATTTTGGCAGGGTTGGATAAGCGGTCCATCATTGCCGTTATGCCACCCTGCTTCAGCGCTTCAGTAATTACTTCCCATCCGTACTGGATCAGTTTGGATGCAAAACCTTTCTCTACTCCCTTTTCAATCATTTTATCAAAACAAAGAATAGACCCTGTTTGTAAAACCCCGCAAAGAATCGTCTGCTCGCCCATCAGGTCGGATTTCACTTCGGCAACAAACGAAGATCGAAGTACTCCTGCTTTATGCCCACCGGTAGCTACAGCATACGCCTTAGCCTGTGCAAGCCCTTTCCCTTCGGGGTCATTTTCCGGATGTACGGCTATCAGTGTAGGTACGCCAAAGCCTCTTTTGTATTCTTCCCGTACTTCCGTGCCGGGACACTTAGGCGCCACCATGATCACCGTAATATCTTTACGTACCTGCATGCCTTCTTCCACTATATTAAACCCGTGAGAGTAAGATAAACTAGAGCCTTTTTTCATCAGTGGCATAATAGCTGCTACCACAGACGAATGTTGTTTATCGGGAGTAAGGTTACAAACCAGGTCAGCGCCGGGGATAAGCTCTTCATAGCTGCCTACGGCAAAGCCGTTTTCTGTAGCATTCTTCCACGACTGCCGTTTTTCGGCAATGGCTTCTTTACGCAAGGCATAGGAAATATCCAACCCGGAATCTCTCATATTCAAACCCTGATTCAGCCCCTGTGCACCACAGCCCACAATAACAATTTTCTTTCCTTTAAGGGCATTCACGCCATCGGCGAATTCATTATTGTTCATAAATTCACATACGCCCAACTGGTTCAGTTTTTCCCTTAGTGATAGTGTGTTAAAGTAATTAGCCATTTTTTGTTTTTTTTTAGAATTATAGTTTATCAAATAATAAATTTTATGTTGCCGGCATCCGTGCTATGGGCATCATCGTTGCTACGCTCAGTTCAACGGCATACCATTGGGCATCTTTTCCCATGCTTTACGTTAAGTCCCTGCCAGTACCGCTTTGCGCAATGCCATTGCATATCCGAAATGCAGCGAATCGTGTATGGAAAAGAACACCTGCGCATCCCGTATATTATTCAGGACAAAACCGAATGAAGTAACATACGGTTGAAAGCTGGTGAATACCCCTGCTTCAATATCTTTTTTCAATACATCGATATGCCGGAGCATCATTTCTTTCAATGTTTCTATTTCCTCTGCCTGCACTGCTGCTTCCGGCTTTGTCCCTCTTCCGTATTTATCCACGTAGGATGCATCCATCTTCATTTCAAGCCCGGATAAGCGGTAACAAAGCGATTGCTGCGCTGCAATAATATGCCCAAAGTTCCATATAATATTATTGGCAAATCCGGCAGGCACCGTATTCAACTGTTCCGTAGTAAGCCCCTCGACCAACTTCAGAAAGTTCTTGCGAGTTTGTTTTATCAGTTCAAAATCAGGTTCCATAATTTTTTATTAATTGTATTTTGTACGTTTATCCGAACAGTTATGCAATAACTTTACAATGAAAATATGCCTTCCCTTTTATCGAGGTATTCATTTTCGATGGTTTCTTCCCCTGGCTGAGCCTCTTCAAATTCTTTGAGCTTTTCATAAAATCCACTACTGGCTTTAATGATAGCTATACGGGCACTCCGTACAAATTCGATAAGGCCGTACTGCCCCAGTACGCTGATAAGTTTATCGGTTTCTTCCCTGTGCCCGGTAGTTTCAAAAACAGTATAATCTTTCCGTATCACCACGGCTCTGGCGCCGTTCTCCCGCAAGAGGCGTTCTACCTTAGCTTTTTCGGCTATTTCATCGGTAGATACTTTATACATGGCCAGTTCCTGCCAGACGATTTCATCGTCTGTATTGTAATAGGCTTTTAGTACTTCTACCTGTTTTTCAATCTGGCGGCAAAGTTTACGCACTACTTCTTCTGTTTCGTGAATAAGTATGGTAAAACGGTGTATCCCGTCTATTTCGGATGGGGATGTATTCAGGCTTTCGATATTGATCTTGCGCCGGGAGAAGATAATAGCGATACGGTTGAGCAGCCCTACCTGGTTTTCTGTATAAACCGTAATGGTAAATTCCTGTTTGCCGCCTGCATCGGCTATGGTATTATTTGTGGTTGTATTGTGTGGCTGTGTCATAACATTTTTAATTTGTGGTTACTGTTCAATAGCGAACAAATGTACAAGAGTGCGACGCC
>CAZKPH010000094.1:0-8203 GCA_964554605.1 uncultured Ferruginibacter sp. | reverse complement strand
ATCGGGCTTTTCTGAGAGCCAGCTTTACAAGTTTGCAGTGGAGAAAGGGATGCCAGCTTCAGAAATGGTGAAATTTAAAAATCGTATTCAGTCTATTAATCTCCCGAAGAAGAAAAATTCTGATGCAAAAAAAGAAATGGTGGAGAAATCGGATCTGAAGGAAAATAAATCCAGGTACGACACATCGGATGTAGATATCCCATTTGAAAAATTTGACAAAACATCTGATATATTCGGTTCGGAGTTGTTTACAGGAAATAGTATGGTTTTTGAACCTAATTTGCGTATTGCAACGCCGACGGGTTATATTCTAGGGCCTGACGACGAAATTGTCATGGTAGTGTATGGGTATAGTGAAAAAAATTACACACTTAAAGTGAATGAAGAAGGCTTTGTATATATACAGAATGTCGGCCCTGTTTATGTAAATGGGATGACAATAGAAGAAGCGGGAGAAAAGATAAAAGCTAAGTTGGCATCTTCCGTGTACCGGGCAATCAAATCCGGGCAAACAAAAGTTCAATTGTCTTTAGGCAAGATTCGTAGTATAAGAGTAACCGTTATAGGAGAGGCAAAAAAACCCGGGACATATACTGTTTCATCTCTCTCAACTCTTTTTAATGTACTTTATTTGTGTGGCGGTCCCACAGAAATGGGCAGTTACAGGTCAATTGAATTAATCAGGGGGAGTGAGATAAAACGTGTGGCAGACTTATACCAGTTTTTGCTAAAGGGCGATCAAAAAGATAATGTCCTGTTGCGAGAAGGTGATGTGATCCGTATACCCTACTACAAAAACCGTGTAACGGTTTCCGGTCTGGTAAGAAGAAAGGGTAGGTACGAAATAAAAGAGGATGAAACTTTCAGGAATTTGCTTGAGTATTGCGGCGGGTTTCAGGACAATGCATATAAAGCTTCTGTTAGCGTAACACGCATAACGGAAAAAGATAAAAAAATGATCGATCTTTTTTCACCTGATTATGATTCATTTAAACCGGCAGGGAGTGATGTATATGTTATTGGCGAATTAAACGACCGTTTTCAAAACCGTATTCAGATAACGGGTTCCGTTTTCAGGCCGGGAGCATATCAGCTTACTCCGGGTGTAACCCTGAAAGATTTGTTGGAAAAAGCAGGAGGCCTGACGGAAGATGCTTATACAAAACGGGCTACTGTTTTCCGGAAAAATGTTGATCTTACGCCTACTGCATTATCGGTAAGCCTGGATTCTGTGATCAATTATAATAATGTGTACCTGGCGAAAGAAGACTCCGTAGTAGTCCATTCTATATTTGATTATAGAGAAAATTATACCGTATCCGTTAAGGGGCAGGTACGAAAACCGGGAGATTACAAATGGAGAGAGAATTTTACTTTACGGGACCTTCTCATCGCTATCGGTGGGCTCACTGATTTCGGCGATTCGGCTACGATCGAAATTTCCAGGCGGATAAGGAATGCAGATGTGTCAAAGCTGAATCATTTGCAGACAAACCTGTTTAGTATTAATATCTCCAATAAGGACGATCAGTCAAAAGATATTTTGCTATATCCTTTTGATATGATCATAGTAAAGAGCCTGCCGGGTTATACCAACCAACGGTCAGTACTTGTTCAGGGGGAAGTAATGAGCCCGGGTCAATATACATTACAAAAAAGCGGGGAACGCATTAGCGACCTTTTCAAAAGGGTTGGTGGGTTTAAAGCTTCTGCAGATACTACATGTGTTACTATCCGAAGGTATATCCGTTATGAATTAACTATTGAAGAAAGAGAGAAAATTTTTAAGCGTGTGCTGAATTTAAATCAGGACAGCCTCAATACTAATGATAGATTAAAGGCTGAAGTATACAAAACATACGACCTTATAAGCATTAATTTAGGATTGGCCATGTCTGACGTTAATGCCCCGGAAAACCTGACCCTCGAAGACGGGGATATTATTACTGTCGACAGGAATACCAACCTGGTGAAAGTATCCGGAGAAGTATATTTCCCCACACTTATACCGTACGATAAAAATAAGCGCTTGAAATACTACATCAAGAGAGCGGGCAATTTTACAAATAATGCACGTAAGTTGCATACGATGGTAATTTATCCGGACGGTAAGGCTAAATCCGTGAGAAAAATTTTGTTTTTCAAGAGTTACCCTCTTGTTACACCCCGGTCTGAGATATTTGTACCACAGCATTTAACAAGGTCCAGATCTAAGATATCTACCAGCGAATGGGCATTGATCGTATCGTCATTGGGCATAGTGGCAAATGTTATTATAAGTTCTCGTAAATAATCAGAAACAGCAGTTATGAGCGATATAATTGAAAAAAGCAAACAGGATACAAATTCTCAACCTGTTTTTGCATTCAAAAAAATTCGTGAATGGTTTTTGGTCATCAGGAGGAACTGGTGGTTATTGCTGTCAGTAGGAGTATTGGCTGGGGTTGCCGGATTCTTCTATGCAGCCACCCAAAAACCAAAATATGAAAGCCGCTTGACATTTGCCTTAGATGACGGCGGTAACGAAGGGCTTTCAGGTGCGATCAGTCTGGCGGCGCAGTTTGGTTTGAATATTGGCGGCGGCGGCAAAGATGTATTTGCCGGAGAGAATATTATTGAAATAATGAAGAGCCGGAGAATGATTGAAAGGGTATTGTTGTCTGTAGATACGTTCAACAATAAACCTACTACCATTATTGAGTATTATCTGGATCTGTCTGGGTTTAGAAAAAATAAAAAATCGAAATTTTATAATGTGCATTTTTATCCTGGAGCCGATAGGGCTGCATTCTCTTATTTGCAGGATAGTACACTTTATATTATTTATAAACAATTTGTGACGGATAATCTTATTGCCCAGAAGCCCGACCGGAAACTGAATATATATGAAGTTAAGGTGCTTACTCCCGATGAAAAACTTACTAAAGATTTCACTGACAGGCTTGTAAAAGAGACCGACGATTTTTATATAGAGATTAGCAGTAAGAAATCAAAAGAAACACTGGAAGTGCTTGAACAGCGGGTTGCAAGCATGAAAGGGAACCTTAATGCAAGTATAAGCAACAGGGCAGCGACACAAGATGCAAATCTTAACCCTGCATTTGCTGCGGCACAGGTACCTGTTCTTAAGCAACAGACAAATATGCAGGTCTATAGCGGCGCTTATGCAGAAATGTTTAAGAATCTTGAATTGGCTCGCTTCCAGTATCTGAACAGAGTGCCGTTGATGCAAATTATTGATCCGGCAGATTATCCCATGCGCCGTGTTAAAAAAAGCCGCTTAATTACCGGGATTGTATTTGCTACACTGGGTGTATTGCTTACTTTTTTGTACATATGGTTAAAGCGTATGTATCAAAATAGTAAAAGCTAGTAATGCTGCCACACTATTGAGCAATAAACAGACCTGTCAGTAATGGATATATTCGAAAGATTTAAAAAAGATTACTTCAATTATCTTGTCAGTTTTATACTTCCGGCATTAGTAACAGGCTTGTCCATCCCCGTTTTCAAAAGAATGTTGGGTGCAGCAAACTACGGTCATTTTTCTATATGGTTCAATGCAATTCTGATATGTTCAGCAATTTTAGTCGGATGGATAAATAACAGTGTCCTTCGGTTTTATTCCGGATCCTTAAACAAACCTTTGTTTATCAAACAGGTTTTCTTGATATCCTTTTATACACATTTATTTGTATTCATTCCGGCGTCCATCGTTGTCTGGTATATGACCGGCTCATTGCTACTGGCATTATTTTTCTCGCTGGCGCTGGTTTCTATTTCTATTCAGTTCACTATTGCAGCTATTTGCCAGGCAGCTTTCCTGTCACGTAAAATAATGATGATGGAAACCATTAGGGTGGGCTCTTATGTTGGCGTGGCTATTTGCCTTTTGCATTTTACTCAGATCAATTATCTATATGTACTGTTTGGCTCTTCTACGCTGGCATATTTATTATCTGCATTATACCTGTACAGGCAGGCATACGAACATCTGTCGGTTTCAAAATTGCAATCGCATGAATTTCAGGTGAACTTAAGTAAAGCAGTTTCAAAATTTTTCCGTTATGGTGTTCCGTTTTCATTTTGGTTTGTGTTCTCCTATTTGCTAAGCTATATCGATAAGCTCTTTATGTCACATAATATGGGGCATACTGTACAAGGTAATTACCAGGCTATTTTTGACCTTATTTCAAGAGGGATCACCATTTTAATTTACCCTGTTGTTACATCGCTATTCCCGATACTGACTGTGGCATACGAAAGCGGGAATATTTCCGGCATAAGAAAAATCCTTAGAAAAATTATTTTTTATGAATTGGTTGGTTTGCTGGCAACACTTCTTATATATTGGTGTTGTGGGGCAGAGATACTCCTGTCATTATTGAAAACGCCTGCTACATTATTATATAAATGGACAGGGGCTATTGTGATTGCTGCGACATTTATTTGGCAGATAGCAATCGTAGTTCAGAAAAAGCTCGAACTTAAAATGATGAGCCTTCAAATGTTACTGATGGTAATAGTGGCATTTATTGCACAATTACTCTTCTATGTTTTTCTTGGTAAAAGCCAGCAGCAACTTGTATATCCATTCGGATACCTTGTAGCTGCTATTGTATATTTATTTCTGGTATCTTTTTCAGATATTGTATCTTTTTTTGGAAGAAAACCCAATTCTCTTTCGGGCAAGTAGGGTTTCATTAATTTTTAATGGTACAAATTCAACCACAAATGCCCCGCTGCTATAAAGATTACGAATAACAAACCTACATACCTGATTTTTACGGGAGGAGTGGTCAGTTTTAGCCTCGGAGCTTACTGGGTGGGTTTTTTATGGGGCAATAAAGTAACGCCTACTCCTGATCAACAACCTCATTTTTTTGATATACATATAAGCCCTGCATTGCAATTCTTTTTTATCGCAGTATTAGTGGCCGGCTTGCCTTTTTATATTGACGCGGCGTTTAAATTGTTTATTGCATCCGAGTCTGAGAATTTTTTTCAGGGGCTGCGTCATGAAATAAGTTATGGTGATACGGATATCGGTCCGACAAAATATTTGCTTTCTTTTTCGTTTGTAGCATTATCAATGGGGCTATATGCTTTTGCAAATAACAAAACCCTACTCAACAGAATATTATTAATCGTTTGTTTACTGGCTACAATGGTGTATGCCGTTTTTGCAACCGGAAGGACATTCTTCTTCCTGATACTTACCCTTTATTTCGGGATAGGGTTTCTACAAAACAAAAAATTCAGCCTGCGCAAAAATAGTTGGCACATTGCTGTTTTCATCCCTTTATTTATGGTTTATGGGATTATTTATGGTAAGGGAGGCGACACTGAAAGTTCGTTTAAAGATAACCTGGAAACCTCTATGGAGAATGTAGCTGTATATTTGGTATCATCATTAAATGCGTTTGATGCTGAATATACTAATTTCCATGAGCCCAATTACAATGGAGATAATACCTTGCGCTTTTTTGTAAAGACAGGGCAACAACTGCATTTATTTCCTTCAAGAAAAGTAAGTGAGTTAATGCAGGGTTTTGTTTTTGTGCCGTACGGCACAAATGTTTATACTTATTACAGCCCTTATCTGAGAGATTTCGGGATAGTATATGCTTTTATAATTTTGTTTTTGTTAGGGTCCTTTCATACATGGATATGTTTAAAGGCAGTACGGTTAAGAACATTTCGTTATACGATATATTATTCGTTTTTGTTATACCCATTATTAATGACATTCTTTCAGGATCAGTATTTCTCTCTTTTTTCCACCTGGATACAAACGGTTGTTTTTGTTGAACTGGCACTATTACTAAATAAAATATTTTTAAGTATTCGTAATTCCGTAAAATAAAGCAGTGAGAGAAACATTCAGAATATATTTATATTTGTTTCCCTGCGAATGCATATTCAGAATTGTTATCCCTTATTAATTGAAAGCAAAAGAAATGATTGATATTATAATTGTAAACTGGAATAGTGGCGAATACCTGCAGCGATGCATTGCATCGATCTTGGTTCCGGCCAATGAAAAACTGATTGGTAAAGTAATCATTGTTGATAACAACTCTGCAGACAGGTCATTAGAAAAGATAAAAAGCGATTCCCGTATCCAGGTATTAAAAAATGCTGCTAATGAGGGCTTTGCAAAGGCTTGCAATCAGGGATATGCTGTGTCAGGGTCAGATTATATCCTGTTTCTAAACCCGGATACCGTTCTTTTTGAAAATACGCTTTCAGATTGTTTGAATTATATACAAAGCCATTCCGATGTAGACGTACTGGGCTGCCAGTTGATCGATGATGAAGGGAATATTACACATAGTTGTGCCCGTTTTCCTACACCTGCAACAATATTCAATGATGCCAGCGGGTTATCAAAAATTGCACCAGGGTTATTCAAACCAGCTACACTAATGACAGATTGGGCACACGATTCCAGCCGTTTTGTAGACCAGCTTACGGGGGCCTTTATGTTCATGCCGTCAACTGTTTTTAAACGTATAGGCTTTTTTGACGAAAGATTTTTTGTTTATTTTGAAGAACTCGATTTTTCTCTCCGGCTGGCAAAGGCCGGGGGAAAATCTTATTTCCATGCTGCAATAAAGGCACTGCATACAGGTGAGGGGACTACCAATAAGGTAAAAGGTTACAGGCTTTTTTTGAGCCTTCGGAGCCGGCTTATTTACGCTCGTAAAAATTTCTCATTGTGGGGATATGGCATAGTTGTTCTTTGTACTTATTTCATTGAGCCCTTCACCCGTGTTTTTTTCCTTTTTTTGAAACATCGTACCAGCGAAATAAAAGATCTCCGGCAAGGATATAAGTTACTATTGAAAAGAGCGAAATGAGAGAATTTGCCAGTAAAACCCAATCTCAAAAAAAATCTTTTTTTTGTTACATTTTTTGCAAAAACTGCATCGTCTTACCTATAAACCTATTATCTTTGATTAAAAGTTATCGCTGAAAACTATTGAAAACATTAGCATTTAGGGTTACTATATTTTTAAAATAGCCAAATCGTAAGCAAAATCTCTCGGATGAAAAAAATTCTCTTTGTTGTTCCATATCCCAAAAAAATTTATCCGTCAGCACGATTTAGGATAGAGCTATACGAAGATGCACTCCGAAATAATAATTTTCAATTTGAGACAGTCTTTTTCTGGGATATACAGGCAAGGAATATACTTTATAAAGACGGGAAAAGCTTTCAAAAAATATTTGGTGTCATTAAAGGATTTGCCCGGCGTTTTATAACACTCTTTACAGTACTGAAGTATGATTATGTTTTTGTATTGAGAGAAGCCTCTCCGATCGGCCCCCCATTTTTTGAGTGGGTGTATGCCAAATTATTTCGAAAGAAAATGATCTATGATTTTGATGATGCTATATGGATACCACAGATATCGGAAAGCCATTCCTGGGTAAAATTCGCCAAATCATTTTGGAAAGTGAGAAAAATATGTAAATGGGCATATCGGATTTCTGTAGGGAATGACTATCTGTATGATTATGCAGCCCGGTTTAATAAAAATGTTCGGATTAATCCTACTTGTGTTGATACAGTACGCAAGCATAATATTGTAAAAGACCAGCAGTCCGAAAAAGTTGTTATAGGGTGGACAGGGTCTTTCTCCACATTGCATTACCTGAATGAAGTGGTGCATGTATTACAGGAGCTTGAAAAAAAATACGAATTTGAATTTCTGGTTATTGCAGACCAAAACCCGAATCTTTCCCTCAGGAGTTTTAAATTTATCGAGTGGAATGAAGAAAATGAAATAAATGATCTGATCCAATGCAATATTGGTATTATGCCATTGTATAATAACGAATTTGCTCAGGGGAAGTGCGGGTTTAAGATTATTCAATTCCTTTCGCTTGGTATCCCTGTGGTAGCCTCGCCAATTGGAGTAAATGAACAGATCGTAGATGCCGGCATAAACGGGTTTCTTTGTTCAACAATGCAGGACTGGATGCTAGCATTGGAAAAACTACTTACTGAAGCTTCATTACGCCGGCAAATGGGTATTTCCGGACGGAAAAAAATCGAAGAGTATTATAGTGAAGCTTCTAATGAAAAAAATTTTATTTCTTTATTTGATTGATAAACTGTCGTTTTGGCTATAAGAGTATCAAAAAAATGCTTTTATTGTATTATTGATTATCGCATTAAAATATTACCTATTTT
>CAZKPH010000093.1:0-8259 GCA_964554605.1 uncultured Ferruginibacter sp. | reverse complement strand
GCAATCTTTCTTTCCTGTTCTCAATATTTCTTGCACTCATTATGGCCGGAACAGCGCAGGCGAAGCCACTTATCATCGGCATAACGCTTTTACCGTTCAGGCCGGCCTTCCGCATGAGTTTATCTGTAAGAAAACTTATTCTTGCCATATAGCCGGTATCTTCCAGTATTGTTATTAATCCAAAAAGGATCATTATTTGAGGAATAAAAACCATGATACCGCTGAATCCTGCAACAACTCCATTAATCAACAGGTCGCTCCACCATCTGGCCGGCAAGATATTTCCAAGCCAGGAACTCAATTGTCCGAAAGACCATTCAATACCCTCCATCGGATAATTAGCGATCCAGAAAACGCTCTGAAAAAGAAGAAATAGAACTGCCAGCAGGATTACATATCCCCATTTTTTATGGAGTAGGATATTATCCAGCTTTTCCGTAAACATGGATTGTTGCAACGGGTCTTCTTCTACAACGGTTTGTTGCATTATATGTTTGATGCGGCCGTAGCGCTGCATAATCTCTTCGGCTTGTGTTTTGGTAGGATTGAACTTGTTTTCAGTTTCTATATTTTCAATATCTTCCTGAAGCTGATCGGACAGCGAAAAATTTTCGTGGTTAATCAGATAGTGTATAGCCGTGTAATCGCTTATATCTGCAACTATCTTTTTTACTGAAAGAATAGAATTTTCTGCCAGGTCTTTAGCCGGAATGAATTCCCTGGGGGAGGAAAATTTTGTAAGAGCTGTTTGTTCAATAGTCTTTTTTAATTGTGGAATGCCTTTGTTTTTTCTTGCATTTACGGGTACAACAGGTACGCCTAACTCTCTCTCCAGCCCGGCTACATCTATCTGGGTACCCTTTTTCTTTGCCAGGTCTATCATAGATAAAGCCAGTACTACAGGCACTTTAAGGTCAATTATCTGTGAGCAGAAAAGCAGGTTTCTTTTAAGATTACTTGCATCCGCCACCAGAAGCACCATATCCGGTTTAATATCTGCGTCCTGGTTGAGCAAAACTTTATATGCTACCCACTCGTCGGATCTTTTCGGGTATAAACTGTACGTGCCGGGAAGATCTATAATCGTTGCATCCAGCGAAGGGCTTATTTCGCAATAGCCGGTTTTCTTATCAACAGTGACTCCCGGAAAATTTCCAACCTGCTGATTAAGCCCTGTTAATGAATTGAATAGTGAGCTTTTTCCACAGTTTGGATTCCCTACTAACGCTATGTTTATATTTTTTTTCAAAAGAATTGACGCCAAAAATACTTTTAATTAACCGTATATATTTACGATTTTAGAAACATGGAGTAATTAACTTTGCCATGGCAAAATAGCGTAAAAAGTGTCGATAAAATTAAAAATAGATAATGATGCATTAGCGGAAGAGTTTTTTGAAGATACGCTTTTGCTTGGTATTGTGGCACCGGTGAAAGATTATCTGTTTTGCTGGCAAATCAATCAGGTAATCGGTTTCAATTTCAAAATAAATAATGCCTGTGAAATTCAGGTAAATAAGAAAAAAAGAGATTATTTCTTTTCCGTTTACGAATATGCTGTTCCTACAACATCGTTGATTCATTACATTTACAATAATCAGTTCGATGGAGAATTTCTTCTGCCCGAATTCAGGCACCTTGATTTTTTGTGGTTATTAAAAGGCGAGTTATTGCAGGGAGAAGATCTGAAAGAATTGATAAAATCGATAAAGGCATTGCCAGGTGTGCAACTGGTAATAGAGATACCCAATGAGCAAATCAGGAATAAAGAGCATCTTATTTTTTAAGAATCATTAAGAACAAATGTAAGCTCTTTTGTCTTTTTCGGCCGACATTTTTCCTATTGGCTGGATATGCCTGCTCAGTCCTTGTTCTATAAGGATGCCGGAAATTTTTCCAACATCATTTTCATCGACAGCTATCAGCAACCCTCCGCTGGTTTGCGGGTCGGCTAGGATATTTTTATCTTTTTCGGTAATGTCGCCGACTTTGTTCCCGTAGCTATCCCAATTTCTTACCGTTCCGCCGGGAATAGCTTTAAGATCGATATAATATTCAATTTTTTCGGAGGCCAAAGGAATATTTTTCATGTCAATTATTGCAGACAAACCGCTTCCTTCGGCCATTTCAATTAGGTGCCCTAATAGTCCGAAGCCGGTAATATCGGTCATGGCATGTACCTCGGGTATTTTTCCCAGTGTTTCGCCAATTTTATTCAATTGCATCATTTGATTTGCGGCAAGCCCTTTGTGTTCAGCTAAAAGAACCCCCTTTTTTTCTGCTGTAGTAAGGATACCCACACCCAGTGGTTTTGTCAGGAACAAAACATCATTTTCCTTTGCCTTGTTATTTTGTTTGATATTATTGATGGGAACCAGTCCATTTACGGCAAGGCCGAAAATAGGTTCAGGAGCGTCTATACTGTGGCCTCCAGCCAGCGGTATACCAGCTTCTAAACAAGTGCATTTTCCTCCTTCCATAACCTGTTGGGCTACAGCGGCCGGTATTTTATTTACAGGCCATCCCAAAATGGCGATAGCCAGTATCGGGGATCCACCCATGGCATATATATCGCTAATGGCATTTGCAGCAGCTATCCTGCCAAATTCGAAAGGATTGTCTACAACAGGCATAAAAAAATCTGTAGTGGAGATAAGAGCTGTGCCGTTGCCCATATCATATACGGCGGCATCATCCTTGCTATGATTACCCACAAGCAATTTTCGGTTGTCCGGTATAGTTATATTTGTTTTTAAAATTTCATCAAGCACTTTAGGAGATATCTTGCATCCGCAACCGGCGCCGTGAGAGAATTGGGTAAGCCTTATGGTTTCGCTATTTGACATAATTTGTTATAATTTATTCATAAAGCAGCCTGCGGGATATCTTATCAATATCCATACTGCCGAAATCAAGCCGATGAACATGTTGTTTTAGTTGAGGCCTGTTTTGAAGAGACTTGTCGTATTGTTTATCATAATAATTAAGTAATATCCGGAAACACTCTTTATGATTATTTTCCAGTAAAAAATTGATTGCCATTTTAGTTTCCAATCCGCCGAGCCTTTTCTGAATGCGGATGATGGCGTTAACCAATTGTTCTTTTTCAAATTTTCCGTAGTCAGCCGTTATGAAATTAAGTCGCTCTTCAAAATCTATATTTATAAATGTTACAGGGCTTTGGCGCATCTGCTCCCATATAGGGTTCGGAATATTAAGGTTTCCGATTCGCTGGCTTTCGTCTTCCAACCATATTATTTGCGCATCTTTTGCGGCAGAAAGGCGTAATGCAAGTATGTTTTCAAACATTTCCTGTCGGGGTTGTTGCGGCAGCCCCAATCCGCCAAATGCAGACCCTTTATGCGAAGCAATAGATTCGAGATCTATCACCAGATGTCCTTTTTGGAAAAGGTTCTGTAAGGTTTGCGTTTTCCCGGATCCGGTATATCCACCCAATAAATGAAATGGGTATTTTTTCTCAAATTGCTTCAAAACCCATCTTCTGTAAGATTTGTATCCACCTGCCAGTGTATATACTGTAAATCCATAAATATCCAGCAACCATGCTACGCCAGCACTACGCATACCCCCTCGCCAGCAATAAGCCAATAATACTCTCTTATGGTCATTTGTATTGTTATCTTTAAAAACGTTTTTTGCATAGCTAAAGATATTTTCAGCATCTTCAATCATCTTTCTCATTTTGGCTCCAAAAAAATCCAATCCTGTTTTGATCGCTTTTTCCCTGTCCTGTTGTTTATATATGGTGCCAACTGTTTTTCGCTCCTCATCTGAAAACAATGGCAGGCTGTATGCGGACGGTATATGTGCCTGTGCATATTCTCCAGGGCTGCGGACGTCCAGCACCGGATGTTTTTCGGCAAGCGCAAGAAAGGCTTCAATATCTATTCTTTGTACAGGCATTATTATCGGCAGCTAAATTACTAATCTTAGGAAAACATCCCTCCATGCCGATAAGAAATAGGTTTTTGGGATTGTTATTTGTTTTCATCTTTTTTAAATGGTTCAACAAATCCATTGAAAGAAATAGGCTGCCGGTCATTGCTGGATACCTGCAGTGAAGCAGCGCCGTTTTCAAAAATGTTAAGTATCAGGCGTTTGGGGTCTTTAGTATCTTTTGTATTAATAATAATATCCCACCCACCCTTTTTCCTGGTGGCAAGCGTATAGGTAAATTTTTCAGATATAAATTCCAGCGGGCTTTTAGTGCTGCCATATTCAGCCGTATAAGCGATTCCAAAGAAAGGAAGGTAACTGTCGATTTTTTGGAGAGAAACAATAAGCTCATAGCCGTAAGACAAATTTCGCATGCCTCCTGAAGCCGGTATGGCAGCTTGCGGCCTGAAAACAAAATGCTGAGAGTCTGCTACGGCAGTACGTATACGGGCAGCCTGTTCTTTTTTACGAATTTCTTTGGCAGATTGAGCTTGTAAATTATTGGGAAAAACAGTAGCCAGAATTAATATTGCTACCCAAAGCGAAGCAGCATATATAAGTTTTTTCATAACAGTAGTAATTAAAAAAACTATGGGTATAAAGTTACTGTTTTACTCCGATAAAAACGAAAAAAAGCCACCCACAGGGTGGCTTGAATAATTTATGGATATTTTCCTATCCATTCATGCTGGTGAGGAACTCGGCGTTATCCCTCGTACCCTTCATGTGTTTCAACAAAAGATTGATAGCTTCTTCGCTATTCATATCTGCAATATGTTTACGCAGCACCCACATGCGCTGGAACGTGTCTTTATCCAATAACAAGTCGTCACGCCGTGTGCTGGAAGCAACAATATCAATTGCAGGGAATATTCTTCTGTTAGACAACCTTCTGTCTAATTGTAATTCCATATTGCCGGTACCTTTAAATTCTTCAAAGATTACTTCATCCATTTTACTACCGGTGTCAACAAGGGCAGTTGCAAGTATAGTAAGCGAGCCGCCGTTTTCAATTTTACGGGCAGCGCCGAAAAATTGTTTAGGCTTTTGCATGGCATTTGCTTCCACACCGCCACTTAATACTTTTCCACTCGACGGCGCTACAGTATTATGTGCCCTCGCCAAACGGGTAATACTATCCAGTAATATTACCACATCGTGCCCACACTCTACAAGCCTTTTTGCTTTTTGCAAAGCGATAGTAGATACTTTTACATGTTTTTCAGCAGGCTCATCAAAAGTAGAAGCAATCACTTCAGCCTTAACGCTTCTTTCCATGTCTGTAACTTCTTCAGGCCGTTCATCCACCAGGACAATCATAAGGTAACATTCAGGATGGTTTTCAGCAATAGCATTGGCAACTTCCTTCAGCAGCATAGTTTTACCTGTTTTTGGCTGTGCCACTATCAAGCCACGCTGGCCTTTTCCAATAGGCGTAAACAGATCCATAATACGTGTGCTGTAATTATCGGACCTTGTACATAAATTGAGTTTCTCGTAAGGGAAAAGCGGCGTGAGATAATCAAACGGAACCCTGTCTCTCACTTCATCAGGGCTTTTACCGTTGATGGTTTCTACTTTCAATAATGCAAAATATTTTTCGCCTTCTTTCGGAGGGCGGACAGATCCGTAAACCGTATCACCGGTCTTAAGCCCAAAAAGTTTTATTTGCGAAGGAGATACATAAATATCGTCAGGTGAAGAGAGGTAATTATAATCGCTGCTCCGCAAAAAACCATAACCATCCGGCATCATTTCCAATACACCTTCTCCTAAAATGATACCATCAAATTCAATATTGAACAGAGAAGAGTCTTTCTTAAACTGTTTGCCGCCAATTTGGTGAGTGGGCGTAATTTCTTCCGGTGAAAAATCTGGTTGCTGTATATCCTCTTCCTGCAAAAGAGAAGCAATCGCAGGAGGGACAATACTATCTTCATCCGTTATAGGAAGCAGTTCTTCTTCCTCTTCAACCGGCGATGCCTGCACCGGGGCCGTTTTTGCAATATTTTCCTTCCTGTTGTTTCTTTTCTTATCGATTACCGCAGCAGGTTCATGTTTTTTTTGTGCCTTTGGTTCTGTTTTTGGTTTATCATTCATTACCTCGGCATCCTCCGTTGTATTAGCAGTAGAAGCTTTAACAATCCTTTTCCGTTTAGGTTTGGTATCCCCTTCAGTTTTTGCGGCAGCATTCAGGATAGCCTGTTTATCCAAAATCTTGTATACAAGATCTTGTTTGTCCAGTTTCTTATAATTAGAGATTTTCAGTTGCTCAGCAATATCCTGCAACTCGGGAACAAGCATGTCGTTCAATTGTAAAATGTCGTACATAAAAAAATGAAAATGGTTTTTTCAAAAAAAATCCGATCTAAAATCTGAAAAATTGAAATTGAGAATTATATAATTGATGGAATGTGAATATCTGATGCAGCGAATAATTGGAAAAGACTATATCAGCATGATTCCGGGGCAATATTACGATCTTTTTTTATAAAAAAGTAATTTTTTTTATTTTATGAAACAAGCGGTATCGCCCTGATGAAGCCGCATTGGCGACGCTCCGTTCAGCCTTAGGTTCTTTGAGCAACAACAAATGCCCTTCTCAAAAATCCAATTCGGTTTATGGAATAGAGCATTTCTGTGGTATCTTTGCCGCCACAAAACAGTGTTATGTTCAATAAAAGAATAAAGGTCAGGGAATTATTAACCGGCGAAAAGCTGAATTATGAAGCTACGGTAATGGGGTGGGTACGCACTTTTCGCAACAATCAGTTTATCGCCCTCAACGACGGGAGTACAAATAATAACATACAAATTGTAGCCGAACTGGGAAAATTTGAAGAAACCCTTCTGAAAAGAATTACAACCGGCGCTTGTGTTAAGGCTACCGGAGAAGTAATACCCTCTCTTGGAAAAGGACAGAAAGTAGAATTAAAAGCATCCTATATAGAAATATTAGGCGACAGCGATGCAGAGAAATTCCCTTTGCAACCCAAAAAACATAGTCTTGAATTCTTAAGGGAAATTGCACACCTCCGCTTCCGAACCAATACGTTCGGGGCTGTTTTCCGTATACGCCATTCCCTTGCGTTTGCCATACATAAATTTTTCAACGACAGAGGGTTTGTATATCTGCACACACCTATTATAACAGCCAGTGATGCGGAAGGAGCCGGCGAAATGTTCAGAGTAACCACTTTACCGGTTGATGGGACAGCGCCTCGCAATGAGGACGGCAGTATAAATTTCCGTGAAGACTTTTTTGGGCGCAGTACCAATCTTACCGTAAGTGGCCAACTGGAAGGCGAATTAGCAGCTACGGCGCTTAGCGAGATATATACCTTCGGCCCGACATTCCGGGCAGAAAACAGTAATACCACACGCCATTTAGCTGAATTTTGGATGATCGAACCCGAAGTTGCCTTCAATGACCTTGAAGACAATATGAATCTGGCCGAGGCTTTTATAAAATACATTATTCGCTATGTAATGGACAATAACGCCGAAGACCTTGAGTTTCTCAGCCAAAGACTTGCAGACGAAGAAAAGCAAAAACCACAACAGGAACGAAGCGAAATGAACCTGATCGATAAATTGCGTTTCGTTGTAGAAAACGATTTCCAACGGGTTACTTATACCGAGGCTATTGAGATACTTAAAGAAAGCAGTTACAATAAAAAGAAAAAGTTTCAGTATCCGGTTAGCGATTGGGGCGTCGATCTGCAAAGCGAACACGAACGATACCTGGTAGAAAAACATTTTAAAAAACCTGTTATTCTTACGGATTACCCTAAAGAAATCAAAGCCTTTTATATGCGTCGGAATGATGATGGGAATACGGTTGCTGCAATGGATATATTGGCTCCCGGCATTGGGGAAATCGTAGGTGGAAGCCAGCGTGAAGAAAGACTGGATAAACTCATACAGCGTATGCAGGAAATGAATATCCCGGCCACTGAAATGAGTTTCTACCTGGATACACGAAGGTTTGGGTCTTGCCCGCATTCGGGTTTTGGCCTTGGGTTCGAAAGAATGGTACAGTTTGTAACAGGTATGAGCAATATCAGGGATGTGATACCTTTCCCCCGCTATCCCAAAAGTGCTGAATTTTAAAAAACAGCAGGAAATACCCCGAAATATTTTTGCGTAATAAAATTGTACAGTACCTTTCAGACAGGTTAAACGATTGTACTTTTTTATGCTAAATGCCTGGTCTCTGATTCAATTATATGGCCTGTCTCCCCATCTGGAAGGGGGCTGGTACAAAGAAACATACAGAAGCGGTGAATCGGTGGAAAAAGA
>CAZKPH010000092.1:0-8324 GCA_964554605.1 uncultured Ferruginibacter sp. | reverse complement strand
CCTTCTTCCGGACATATAAACATTTTTGGAAAGCCGTTGGGGCATTCCCGTACGGAAATATTAAAAAATATAGGGGCGGTTATTGAAAAACCGGATCTATATAAATACCTTACTGCTTACGAAAATCTTTCAATATTTGCACGGCTTAGCGGAATCCGGGTTTCAAGATCGATTATTATGCGTCAGCTTGCACTTGTTGGTTTGGAAAACAGGGCAGGAAGTAAGGTAAAAACATTCAGCCAGGGTATGAAGCAACGGTTAGGAATTGCCGTTGCATTGATACATAACCCTCGATTGATAATATTGGACGAGCCTGTAAACGGGTTAGACCCACAGGGAATTGCCGATGTACGTAAACTTATTTTACAATTAAGCCGGGAGGAAGGCAAAACAATATTAATGTCGTCACATCTGCTAAGCGAAATAGAGCAGGTTGCCAATAAAATGCTGATTATTCACAGAGGGAAGAAAATCGTAGAGGGCAATGTGGGTGAACTGCTTGATCCTTCAAAATCAATGGTAAGGCTGGGAACAGATAATAATAAAGTTGCCAGGAAAAAAATTGCGGCTACCGGATGGGGTATATTATTAGACAGCCAGGCTGAAGACATTTGCCTTTCCATGCCAAGGAAGGATGTGCCGATACTATTATCTGATATTATAGCCATGGGCATCCAGGTTTATTCCGTTAATACCCGAAATGCATTGGAAGACTATTTTCTTTCTTTAACAAATACAATTGCCGATGTGGACATTACTGCAAATAGAACTATTTAAAATTGCCAAAAGGCCAAGGACATATATAGCATTCGCAGCAATAACAGCTATTGTATGTATATTTCAAATTGCATTTAAAATAGATGGCCAAAGTTATATGGACCTGGTATTGCAGAATGTAAGAGATAATTTTGAGTTAGATAAAGTAAAGGCAATAAACGGGTATTTCATGTGTTACATAATACTTAATACATTACTCGTACAAATACCAATATTGGTGGCATTAATTGCGGCAGACGCTATCTCAGGAGAAGCAAATATGGGTACATTAAGGCTTATCCTTTCAAAACCTGTCAGCCGTACCAGTCTGGTATTAATTAAATTTCTTGCTTCGTTAATCTTTATGCTCGTTTTATTGATCTGGATGGCCATTATGGCTTTGTTTATTAGTTTACTTATTTTCGGTGCAGATGATTTGTTAATTTTTCGGGTAAAAGGCGAGGAGTCTTTCATCTTACAAATAACACAGGGAGATATCCTGTGGCGTTATTTTGCTGCATTTGGGTATGCTGCTGTTGCACTTGCTGTTATAGTAGCATTGTCTGTTTTTTTATCTTTATTCGCGGATAATTCAATAGGCCCGATTATTACCACCATTTGTATTGTTTTGGTATGCACCATTATATCAAATATCAATGTGCCTGTTATTGAACGAAATATAAAGCCCTGGCTTTTTACATCCTATATGGTAGCATGGAAGGGGTTCTTTTACATAGGAACAACTGAAGAAGGTATACCCATAAAAGGCAGTATAGAAAATTGGCCGGCCATACGGAACAGTTTGCTGATACTTGTAGTACATATAGGTGTATTTCTCGGGCTGTCAGTATTTTTTTTCAGAAAAAAAGATATTCTTTCTTAAAACGATAGTTATGCAAAGATTTGCAAAGTTTATAATTACCGGATTTTTTTTAGCATCCATTTCTGAAGCCCTGCCTGCACAGGATGCACAGCTATTGTTGCAAAAAGTAAGAAACAAAATGAGCCAGGTGAAAGATTATACCGCAAACGGTATCCTCAAAACCAATGTTACGTTTTTAAAAATTCCGGTTACTAATATAAAGGCTTACTTCAAAAGCCCAGATCAATTGAGAATCAGGAATGAGAAAGGGTTTTCATTCATACCCAAGGGCGCTGTTAATATTAACCTATATACGGTATTGAATGGGCCTCGTTATTCAGTACTGGATATGGGGAGGGATAAAATTTTTGGAAAAACCGTGAGAGTTGTTAAGTTATTACCCGAGGATGATAATGCAGATGTTATCTTATCTACTGTATATATCAATGAAGCAGATCTTGTAATTGTAAAAACAAAGACCACAACCCGAGACAACGGGACATTTGAGTTGGAAATGAGTTACGGGAAATATCTTACATACGGATTGCCCGACAAGATTGTTTTTACTTTCAATGCTAAAGACTATAAACTACCAAAGGGAGTTACTTTTGATTTTGATGATGGTACGTCAAATACAAAAGGGGGTTCAACCAATAGAAAAGGCAGGGCCGAAATAAGTTTCTCGGAGTACATCATCAATAAAGGTATCCCGGCAAATGTTTTTCAATAACAGGGTATTATTGCTCGGGGACTTCATTGATACTTTCATCTACTGCATTAGCCACAATCTTTTGACTCATTTTTCTGAGCGGGTTACTCCTTTGCTCTTCGTATTCTTTCCGGTTTCTGATAATATCTACACAAGTAAACAGAGCCTGCCTGAACGAAGATTCGTCTGCCTTGTTCTTTCCGGCAATATCAAATGCTACGCCGTGATCGGGGGAAGTCCTTACTCCGGATATCCCGGCGGTGAAATTAACGCCACCAATGCTAAAAGATTTGAAGGGAATTAGCCCCTGATCATGATACATAGCTAAAACTGCATCGAATTTTTCATGCGAGCCTCTTGCAAAGAAAGCATCGGAACTGTAAGGGCCAAAACAGAAAATATCTTTTTGTTTGGCCTCTTTTATGGCAGGTTTTATTATTTCTTCCTCTTCCATGCCTATTAGCCCCTCATCTCCTGCATGAGGGTTCAGCCCTAAAACAGCTATTTTCGGCTTATCTATACCAAATTCTTTTTTGAGGGTGGTGCTGATAATAGATAATTTACTTAAAATGGCTTCTTTTGTAATATAGCGGGCAACATCCTTTAGGGAAACATGTTCTGTCACCAACCCCACTTTCATATTTTCAGCCACCATGAACATAACTACATCTTCCGCATTATAAAGATTTTTCAGGTAAGGGGTATGTCCGGTAAAATTAAACTCTGCCGATTGTGTGTTTTTTTTGTGGATAGGAGCTGTAACAAGTCCGTCGATCTTGCCATCTTTAAGTGCTTGTGTCGCTGTCACCAGACTAAGTACGGCATATTTACCCCCGGTATCATTCAACTGTCCGGGAGTTATGGAAACCTCATCTTCCCAGCAATTAAACAAATTGATCTGTTTATGATTGATTCGATTGATATCTTTTATACTAATGAAATTGAAATTTACATCAGGGATTCCCTTTCGATAGAAATTCAGTACTTTATTGCTTGCAAAAATGACAGGAGTACATATCTCCAATAAATGGCTGTCACTGATTGTCTTAATGATAAGCTCCAATCCGATACCATTAATATCACCACAGGAGATGCCTATTACGGGTTTATTTTCTGTATGCATATAATTCAGAATGATTAGCGTGTAAAAATACAACATTGTACAATACCTGCACAATAGCATTTTTCGGGGCTTATTATGTAATTTCACCACAGCAGAATCATTATGTATACATTAAAAAAATCACTGGGGCAACATTTTCTGAAAGATGAAAACATTACGCAGAAGATCGTTGCCGCACTGCGGCAGGATAAGTTTGGCAGATTGTTAGAAGTAGGCCCGGGAGGAGGGGCACTTACAAAATATCTACTGGATATACCGGGGATAGATTTTAAAGCAGTGGAACTTGATGAAGAGAAGATCCAATACCTGGAAAAAAAATTCCCGCAATTATCCGGCCATATTATAAGCAGCAGTATTCTCGATATAGATACACCCTTTAATTCTTCCTTTGCCGTCATTGGGAATTTCCCTTATAACATCTCCTCCCAAATATTATTTAAAATCTTAGACTGGCACGGCTATGTTCCGTTAGCAATTGGAATGTTTCAGAAAGAAGTGGCACAAAGGGTCGTTGCCAGGGAAGGAAATAAAGCGTACGGCGTATTGAGTGTACTGGTCCAGGCATTTTATGATGTTGAATATCTTTTTGATGTAAGCAATCAGTGCTTTACACCTCCGCCTAAAGTACAGAGTGGCGTGATAAGATTGCGGCACAAAAAAAGTATTTTACCATATACAAATGAACAGGACTATAAATTATTGGTAAAAACGGCATTTAGCCAACGGCGTAAAATACTCAGAAACGCAGTAAGGTCATTGTTTCAATCGGAAATATTGGCTGAGCCGATTTTTGATAAACGGGCCGAGGCATTGCGGGTAGAAGAATTTGCCGAATTAACTTTTAAAATGAATACGGTACTTAAGCCCTAGATGAATTACGTGAATTTGTTTTATTGATAAATATCGTCTATTCATTATAGTTATAATTGTGTATTTGGAGGATAATAATGAATACTGCTTAATATTTTTTTAACACTTGCTTAAAATCCAATTTGGGCATCATTGCAATAAAACCCCGAAACCACTGTAAATAAAGGCTTTACGAATTTTGAAAATATTTTTGAGATAATAAAAAGCCTTTGATTTTGATTTTAGCAAAGGAAAAAACCGTTTTACCTTTACATCGCAATACAATCAAAGCAATATCTGAAATGATTATTCAGTTGAGTTCTTCAAAGCGGATGTGAGTAATAAAATGGTTTAAAACACTCCGGTTTCTGCATACAGATTTGATTTCACTTGCCTATCGAAAAAATTCAGTTGCTTATTTAGCCAAAGTAATATGCTTGTTCAATGATAAACTTTTTGTTTGTCGTAATAGAAATATTGCGACGGACAGGAATCAGAATTTTTAAATTTTAAAAATTAGAATTATGACAAAGATTAAATTAATGGTGACAGCAATTGCAGCGTTTGTATTAATAAATAGCAGCGCTGCTGCTCAGGATGTAACTTATCCTTATGCAACACAGGAAATTCAACCGTTCGCAGTAAAGTACATGGGTACCGATGGCAACTATCTTGTATTCCAGGTAGTGATGCAATCTCCTGTAAAAAAGATCAGTTCATTTTCAGTAAATGATGTTGCCGAAGGGGAACTTTACTCTACCAATTTCAGGGCGCCTTACAAAAAACAGATCCTGAAAATTGAAAAGAAAGCTGATGAACAGGAACTGGATTTCAGGTTTGTTTCCGGTAAAAATGTTTATCTGAAAACTTTCTACACAAACAAAACTGTTGTTGACAACGTTGTAGCTGTAAATCTCTAGTTGTTATTACCAAACCTTAAGCTAAGCAAGCCAGTTATAGTATTTATTACTGTAACTGGCCCTTACTGCTTTTACTGACAAAACATTTCAATTAAGGTTGTTGTTTTAAATTCAGTATCTGCCTCTTCAAGAATATCCCATAATATGTTGGTTTCTTCAAGTGTTAGTATCAGTTTCATTGATTCCGACTGAAGATTCAGAATTATACATTTTGTTTTCGCCGGGTGGCCCGGATGGGTATGATCTAGTTTCTTACGTATTTCACTTTTAAATTCATCTAATTCTGCCGGTGAAAAATTAAGCAATGCACCCTGGTATGCTATCTGGTAAGTGTTGCAATCTTTGCAGCGGACAACATATCCGTTGTTATCAAAGTACAATTTTTGGAATTGGCACATTTTTTTGTGCAAACATCTTTTTATTATTTATCTAATATATGCGCAACCGGGAAAGATAATTTCGCAATAGGGAAAATCCATTTTAATCAGTTATCTGGCACGTAAGTAAGGGTTGGGCCATACTATTTCGGCCCCTAATTGTTTCGCTGCATTAAGAGCAAAATACGGGTCTCTTAAAAATTGCCGCCCAATAAGTACCATATCTGCCCGCTGATCTGCTATTATTTTTTCTGCTTCTTGCGGATTAGTAATCAGCCCTACGGTGCTACAGGCTATGCCGCATTCTTTTTTTATCTGCTCCGCAAAATGAACCTGGTATAAGGGCGTTACAGGAATTTTTTGCAAGGATGAATTGCCCCCGCTCGAACAGTCGAGAAGATCAACCCCGATACTTCTTAGTATTTTTGCGAGTTCTATACTGTCTGTAATCGACCACCCACCTTCTACCCATTCTGTTACGGATATTCTTACCAGTAAAGGTATATCGTTTCCAATGGCATTTCTCACGGCGTGAATAATCTCCAGCAATAGCCGAATCCGGTTTTCAAAACTTCCACCGTAATTATCCGTTCTTATATTGCTCAGTGGCGATAGAAATTCATTTAGCAAATAACCATGTGCTGCATGGATTTCAATTACTTTGTAGCCTGCCTTTATTGCTCTCAATGCCGCATCAGTGAAAAGACAGATACAACGGGATATATCCTCCGCAGACATGGCATGAGGTGCAGGTTCGCTTTCTTTAAAAGGTAAGGCGCTGGGAGCCAGTGTTTGCCAGCCTCCACCTGCCTCTGTAATGATCTCGCCTCCTTTCCACGGGACTTCATGGCTGGCTTTGCGTCCCGCATGTGCCAACTGTACGGCGGGTATACATCCCATAGATGAAATAAAACGGGTAATTGGCTGTAATACCGGAATATGAGCATCGCTCCAAATACCCAGGTCGCCGGGAGTAATACGGCCTTCCGGGCAAACAGCGGTGGCTTCAACAATTATAAGCCCCGCTCCACCTGCTGCCCTGCTGCCATAATGTGCCAAATGCCACTCATTGGCATACCCGTCTTTGGCAGAATATTGGCACATTGGAGAAACAGCAATCCGGTTTTTGAAAATAGTATTACGTAAGGTAAGGGGTTGAAATAATGCTGGCATGGAATCTATTTTTTGAAATACTTACCTATATAAGGCAGCTTGGCAAATTCTTTTTTTTCTACCTGCGCCACAAACCAAACAAAGATGTATAACAGCAGGAATGCTGATAATAGATCTGCTACCTTATATCGGATGAAGTGGATGATGGTATTATGAAGGAAAAACAATAACACTACAATTATCAGGTATGCAACAAGTTTTTTCCAAGCATAAGGTATACGGTAATTCCTTTGCCCCCAAATAAATGAAATAACCATCATACTACCATAGCAGAAAAATGTTGCCCAGGCACAGGCCATATAGCTGTATCCGGAAATAAAAATATAGTTGATAAGAATGGTTATAGCAGCTCCGATGAGGGTGATCCATGCCCCAGCCATTGTTCTTTGAGAAAGTTTATACCATATGGACAGATTATAGTAAATACCTAAAAACATATTGGCCAGCAACAAAATTGGTACGACTGACAAACCATCCCAGTATTTGGGTCCGATGAAATATTTCCAAACGGGCATGAATAGGCTTACAACCAAAAACATTATGGAAATAACAATTACAAAAAATTTCATAACTCTTGCATAGACACGCTTCGGATTTTGGCCTTCGGCTTGTTTAAAGAAAAATGGCTCTGCCCCCATGCGAAAAGCTTGTATAAACAACGTAATCAGTATGGATAATTTATAACATGCGTTATAGATACCCACCTGCTCTTCCCTGAATATGGCTTCTCCCGGAAGCCACCAGCGAAGCATTAACCTGTCAAACGTTTCATTAATCATACCTCCCATACCGGCTATTACGAGCGGTAAAGAATATACAATCATTTGTTTCCATAACTTAAAACTAAATTTGAATTGAATTTTATTGATTTCAGAAAATAGAAGCAATAACGTAAATGCCGATTGGATCATATTGGCAAATACTACATATACGATCGGGTTAGTAAACGGGCTATAGATATATTGTATCGGGCTGAAAGGGTCTTTTTCCAGTTCTGCCGGGCAATAGCTGATAAAAAACCACGTAAAGAATATATTGAGTAATATGCCGCTTATTTTTATAAAAGCAAATTTTACCGGACGCCCTTCTTCCCTCAGCCTGGCAAAAGGAATAGTGCTGAGCGCATCAAGCCCGATTATAAATATACTCAGTTGTACAATTTGTGGGTAATCGCTTAACCCGGTAACCTCACATAAGAAAGGCTGCCCTACCCATAGTAGCCCGCTGAAAAGGAATGTAGAAAATAGTAGCGATAATGCTGCTGTACTGTATATGGTTCCTTTATTCCCTTCTTTGGAGGCAAAACGAAAATATGCAGTTTCGAAACCGTACGTAAACACAACGTTCAGTATCGGTATCAGTGAATAAATAAGCCCCATCTTGCCATAATCACTCTTATTTGCAAGCGTGTAGGTAAGGTAGGGTGTCAATAAATAATTGATAAACCGGGCTGCGATAGAACTTGCACCATACCACATAGTCTGCCCGGCTAATTTTTTGATACTACTCAATTATATTTATTTTCCTCAAATTTACTGGCATATTTTTAACTTTA
>CAZKPH010000091.1:0-8418 GCA_964554605.1 uncultured Ferruginibacter sp. | reverse complement strand
TTTCATCCAGGCATATAACAGGGTCATTCATATTATTGATAAGCGTTTCGATCCTCTTTTTTTCGATCATGAGTTTTTCCACATTGCTGGCTTTATATTCTTCCAATTTTTTTGCCATTGTATTAAATGCAGCAGCCAGTTCTCCAAATTCATCATGCGCTTCAAAATGCACACGCTGGGAATAATTTTCAGCGGCGATTTCTGTTATACTGTTAGTAAGTTCTTTTATCGGGTTAGCAATATTGCCGGGAAGGTTCACTAATAGTATGAAGGCAATAAGGAAACATACAGCGCCTGTAACACCGAACCAAAGCGTTGCCTTATCTGCCGTTGAACCTGCGATGGAACTTTTGCGTTGAATAGCCTGCATATTGAGCAACATGATATCGGTAATGTCTGCCTGTATTTTCTTCTGCAATGCCGTATCATACGACTTTCTTAATTTATAAAAATCACCGGCTAATTTATCGGTTAGTTCTTTTTCCCCGATCTCGGTAATATTTTTTTGCTGGTTAGAAAGGTTTTGGCTGAAAGTAGCAACCTGGCCGGTATCCGACAATCCGTTGTTTAGCGCAATGAGCATTTGCCGACAGTAGTCGATGGTATTATAATTGGCTACGAGAATATTCTTCGTGTCGCCGGATAATTTGTTTATATAAAGAGAACTGATTGATATCAGCAGAACAATCATTGTAAACAATAACCCTACCCCCAAAACAAGTTTTGCTTTAATTTTCATTAACTTAAAATTATAAGGTCAATATTATTAGAAGTAAGCTTTTTCAGCAGTTCATTAAAAACATTCGACGCCAGAATTACTTTAAGCAAATTTAGATGAGGTTTGCCAATACAGATTGTAGTAATATTCCTTATTTCTGCCTGGTTAATAATTGTCTTTGCCACATTCCTGTTTTCTACCTTGATTATTTCCGCACCGAGTTCTGTAGCCAATTTAAAATTATTAATGAGATAACGCTGTTTATCAAGAGGTATCTGATCCATACTTTCCGCAGGGGTTTGCACATAAAGTACAAACCACTTGCTATTATAATAATTTGCCAAACGTGCTGTTTTGCGGATAACCGACCTGGCTGTATTTTCATTGGAACTGATACAGGCAAGGAAACGCTCATGATTGGCATTATAGCTGCTTGCCACCTCCGTTTCAACTTTTCGTTCTACCTGCGAAGCCACTTCTTTCAGCGCCAGTTCCCTCAATTGCAGGATATGGTTGCTTTTGAAAAAATTCTTTAGTGCGCTTTCAATTTTAGCAGCATCGTATATTTTACCTTCTTTCAGGCGAGTAATCAACTCATCTGCCGTAAGGTCTATATTAACCACTTCATCTGCCTGGGCTAATACGCTATCCGGTATCCTCTCTTTGACTTCAATGCCAGTGATATTCTTAACTTCTTCATTAAGGCTTTCTATATGCTGTATGTTTACGGCGCTTATTACATTGATACCTGCATCCAGTATATCCATTACGTCCTGCCAGCGTTTTTCGTTCCTGCTCCCCTCAATATTCGTGTGCGCCAGTTCATCTATAATAACAATTTCGGGACGCAGGTTCATTATTGCCTGTACATCCAACTCTTCCAGTTCTTTCCCTTTGTAAAACAGTTTCCTTCTAGGTATTACCGGCAACCCTGCCAACAGTTCGTGCGTTTCTTTCCGGTTATGGGTTTCTATATACCCGATCCTGATATCAATACCGGTTTTCGATAATGCATGTGCCTCCTGAAGCATACGATAGGTCTTACCTACACCGGCACTCATGCCGATATATATCTTGAACTTCCCTCTTCTTGACCTTTTGATCAAATCAAGAAAATGCCTGACGTTATTTTCTTTTGCTTCGTCCATTTATTTAGTATGTTATAAAAATACTTTAAAGAAAGAAAGCCTGTACCTGCTTTTATCATTTTAACCTGTCAAGAGCAATATTCAATTTTAGTACATTTACTTTTGGCCTCCCAAAAATTCCCAACCATGACTCCTCTACCTGGCTGCCTATCAATTGATTAATTTTTATTTCGCTTATTTTCCGGGCGGCGGCAATTCTTTTTACCTGTATCCTGGCACCCGCTGGCGATATATCCGGATCCAGCCCGCTACCTGAAGCTGTTACTAATTCCGAAGGGATATCGGCCTTTTTTACAGAAGGGTTATGTGCAAGGAAACTATCAATCCTGCCTTCAACCTGTTTCAGGTAATCGGGATTAGAGGGGGCTTTATTAGACCCTGCCGAACCTGCCGCATTATAATCCACGGCAGACGGACGTCCCCAGAAATATTTATCCTCCGTAAATTTCTGGCCGATATTGGCATAACCAACAATTCTTCCATCTATACTTACGGTTTCCCCTTTGCCCCCGTTGGGTGCAAATTTAGCAACAGAGGCAATAAATAACGGGTAAATTACGGCACATAATACTATCAGTACCAGCGTGAACCTTGCTGCCGTTAATACATATTTTTTCATAATTATTAATTTAATACTTACACGAATAATGCCACAAGAAGGTCAATAACTTTAATACCTATAAAGGGAATGACAATGCCTCCTAACCCATAAAGAAGAAGGTTCCTCCGCAATAAAGCATTGGCACCAATAGGCCTGTACTCAACCCCTTTGAGCGCAAGCGGGATCAACAGGGGTATAATAATTGCATTAAAAATGACTGCAGATAATACTGCACTTTCCGGGCTATGCAAGCGCATTATATTTAATGCACCCAATGCAGGTATAGAACTGATAAAGAGAGCAGGCACAATTGCAAAATACTTTGCCACATCATTGGCAATAGAAAATGTAGTTAATGTCCCCCGTGTCATCAATAATTGTTTCCCTATTTCAACGATCTCTATTAACTTGGTAGGGTCATTATCCAGATCAACCATATTACCAGCTTCTTTTGCTGCTGCTGTGCCGCTATTCATTGCTACACCTACATCTGCCTGTGCCAATGCAGGAGCATCATTCGTTCCATCACCCAACATAGCTACAAGCCTGCCATCCTTTTGTTCATGCCGGATATAATCCATTTTATCTTCCGGCCTGGCTTCAGCAATAAAATCATCCACTCCTGCTTTTTGGGCTATGTATTTAGCCGTTAGGGGATTGTCGCCCGTAACCATCACTGTCTTGATACCCATTTTTCTCAGGCGTTCAAAACGCTCGCTAATTCCCGGCTTGATTATGTCATGTAATTCAATAACCCCTATGCTCTTTTCATTTTCCGCTACAACAAGCGGCGTACCCCCATTACCTGATATTACCTTTACTTTTTCTATTATATCCTCCGGAAATACATTGCCAGATTTTTGCACCAGTTTTTGCATCGCATCGAATGCCCCTTTGCGTATCCTCGTATCACCAAAGTCGATTCCCGAACTCCTGGTTTCCGCAGTAAATTTTATAAATCGCGGGTTTTCCACCTTATAGTTTAGTGGACTTACCCCAGACAACTCAATAATTGATTTCCCTTCGGGAGTTTCATCTGCCATCGAACTCAGTACGGCTGCTTTCAGGAAATATTTTTCATCGACATTCATTGCAGGGTGAAAATGAGTTGCCTTACGGTTCCCAATTGTTATAGTGCCTGTCTTATCCAGCAGCAACACATCCACATCCCCTGCAGTTTCAACAGCCTTGCCGCTTTTTGTAATGACATTAGCCCGTAAAGCCCTGTCCATCCCCGCTATCCCAATTGCGCTAAGCAAACCTCCTATTGTGGTAGGGATAAGGCATACATATAATGACACAAATGCGGCTATTGTAATAGGTGTATTGGCATAATCGGCAAAAGGTTTAAGTGTCACGCATACAATGAGAAAAATAAGAGTGAAGCTTGCCAGCAAAATTGTAAGAGCTATTTCATTTGGGGTTTTTTGCCTGCTGGCGCCTTCAACCAGGGCGATCATTTTATCCAGGAAACTTTCTCCGGGTTCTGATACCACTCGTACTCTTATTTTATCACTTAGTACTTTTGTCCCTCCTGTTACAGAGGATTTGTCGCCGCCACTTTCCCTTATTACAGGAGCAGACTCGCCGGTAATGGCAGACTCATCGATTGTTGCTATCCCTGATATGATCTCTCCATCCATAGGGATGATGTCACCAGCCTCACAAAGAAAGATATCGCCTTTGCACAACTCCGAGGAAGGGACGATTTGTATTTCATTAACATATATATCACCTACCGGCAATATTTTTTTAGCCGGGGTTTCCTCTCTCGTCTTGCGAAGGCTGTCGGCCTGTGCCTTTCCACGTGCCTCAGCTATAGCTTCTGCAAAATTTGCAAATAGTACCGTTATAAATAGAATCGAGAAAATAACAGCATTATATGCCAGCGTTCCCTGTGATGCTTCGCCTGTTGCAATCCATATACATACCCCCAACATAATAACAGTACCGATATAAACCGTGAACATTACAGGGTTTTTCACCATAACAGATGGCTTCAATTTTACAAAGGACTGCTTCAGCGCCGCATTCATCAACGAAGCATCAAAGAGGGTGTTTTTTTTATTTTTCTTTGTCATAAGTTTTAATTTTTTTCTTTGAACAAATGAGCTTTTGCTGTTACATACCCAGGTATTCGGAAATGGGCCCCAAAGCCAATGGCGGGAAATAAGATAACGCAGTTATAATGATTATGATAGCTAATGTGAGTATTCCGAATGTAGCAGAATCCGATTTGAGAGTACCCGCCGATTCCGGTATATACTTTTTCCTGGCCAGCAACCCGGCAATCGCAACTGGCCCGATGATAGGCAGGAACCTACCCAGCAGCATTACAATCCCGGTAGAAACATTCCAGAATACATTATTATCTCCCAGCCCTTCAAAGCCACTTCCATTATTGGCATTGGCAGAAGTAAATTCATAAAACATTTCAGAGAATCCATGATACCCCGGATTATTCAGCCACGTTTCAGGCTTTACCGCCCATTGTACATCATTGCCATGATGAGCAAAATAATAAGCAGCAATGGCGCTGCCTCCTTTAATAAGGAAAGCAGACAACAGGGTTACCAATGCAGCAATTTTAACCTCCCTTGCTTCTACTTTATGCCCCATAAATTCGGGGGTACGGCCTACCATAAGCCCACCTATAAATACTGCAATGATGATATAGATATAGTAATTGAGTATACCAACACCGCAACCACCGTAAAAAGCATTCACCAGCATTCCCAGCATCTGCATCATACCAGATAATGGCATAGCGCTATCATGCATACTATTCACAGACCCGGTAGAAATAATTGTAGTAACAATGCTCCAATAGCCTGATAAAGCAGCACCAAACCTGACTTCTTTCCCTTCCATAGACCCTGCGTTTTGCAGAATGCCCATTTTTGCTATTGCCGGGTTGCCCTGCATTTCCCAATTAATTGTTGGTATTACGAGTATCAACATTCCAATTGTCATTACCCCGAATATCAACCAAGCCAGTTTTTTTCTTTTGATATAGAAGCCCAGTGCAAAGAGCATAGCCACAGGAATTACCATCTGGGCTATAAGTTCCAGCATTGCCGTAAAATACCCCGGGTTTTCAAAAGGATGTGCGGAGTTGGCGCCAAACCAGCCACCACCATTTGTCCCTATATGTTTTATTGCAATCATCCCTGCAGCCGGGCCCCGGGATACCTGTACTGTATCACCCTGAAGCGACACAACTGAATCTTTGCCATCAAAACTTGCAGGAGTACCGCTAAAAGCTAGCATTATAGCTACAACGATGCAGAGAGGCAATAATATACGGGTAATGGAAACTGTAAAAATCTGCCAGAAATTCCCAAGGTTTTCCGTTGTCTTTTTCTTCAACCCGTTGAATAATGCTACAGCACATGACATCCCTGTTGCCGCACTGACAAATTGAAGAAAAGTAATGACAAACAATTGTGTAAAATAAGTAAGGCCGGTTTCACCGGAATAATGCTGCAAGTCACAGTTTACAAGAAAACTGATGGCTGTATTAAAACTAAGGTCCGGTGTCATATCCGGGTTCCCATCCGGATTGAGCGGCAGGTGGGATTGGTTTATTAACAAAAAAAATGCATATACCAGCCATAGCAGATTGACAGTAAGCATCGCCTTTAAAAACTCTTTCCAGTTCATATTTCTGGTCGGGTCAATGCCGGATAGCTTATAAATAACCTTGTCTACCGGATCCAGAAATCCTAAAATTGTTTTTTCTCCGGCATATACTTTTGCTATGTATTTCCCTAAGGGATAAGCTATCAATAGTGTCAGCAAAAAGGTCACTATCACACCTGTAATTTCAGTATTCATAAAAATTTTTTAACGTTAAAATTTTTCAGGCTTTATCAGCACATATAACAGGTAAATAAATACCAGTATGGAAATGACGAAAAGTGTTAGTACCATAGTTTTATATTTTTTCGAAAAAGTCAATTGATTTAAAAAGCAGGATGAACAATACAATAATTGAGAGGATAAAAAATGTTGTTAGCATGTTGTCAGTGCATTAAGGTTAATAAAAAAATCGTATACCGGTGTTTTATTGAGAAGAAATGAACGATCCTCCCGGCCCGGATTTGTGCATGAATAATGTTTTCTATACATAAGTTTGTTTATTGCCTGATAGTCAACAAACGAACCAAAATTTGAAAAAAATATGCCAATCCTCTACTGGCAAGCGTTTTAGTAATTTTTCATGCTCCCCGTAAATATAAAAACCCTTTCAAAATGAAAGGGCCTGCCATACTATTTTGAAAGGGTTAACCGATCTTATATTCTTCAAGTTTCCTATATAGGGTGGTAAGGGCAATATTAAGAAGCCTGGCGGTTTCCGTCTTATTGCCATTTGCATAATTAAGCACTTTCAGGATATGTTCTCTTTCAGCAGAAGCAAGTTCAAGTGAAAATATATCTCCGGCAACAGCGCCGACCGGGCTATTTTGAAGAAAATCTGCCGGCAATGTGGATATATCCAGTTCCGGCTTATCAGAAAGAATAACGCTCCGTTCTATAATATTTTTTAACTCCCTGATATTGCCCTTCCAGTTATGCATCTGAAGAGCAGCCAGATATTCTTTGGAAAATGAATGAATCTTTTTATTCATCTTCTTTGTAAATAAATGCAGGAAATACCTTGCCAATTCTTCAATGTCTGCAACCCTTTCCCCAAGAGAAGGCAATTTTATCTGAAAAACGGATATCCGGTAAAACAAATCCTCCCGAAAATGCCCGGAACTTATTTCCAAATGCAAATTGCGGTTTGTAGCAGCAATAACCCTTACATCCACTTTTGTAATTTTACTGTCGCCCACTTTGATAAATTCGCCTGTTTCCAGTACACGTAACAGTTTTGCCTGAAGGTCTAAAGGCATTTCGCCGATCTCATCCAAAAAAACCGTTCCGTTATTAGCCTCTTCCAGGATACCCCTGGAGTCCCTGGCAGCACCTGTAAAAGCTCCGGCTTTATGGCCAAACAACTCATTTTCCAGCAACTCTTTGCTGAAAGCCGAACAATTGACTGCCATAAATGTATTCCTGCTACGAGAACTATTATTATGAATCGCCTGAGCAAAAACTTCTTTCCCCGTACCGGTCTCGCCAGTCAGCAACACAATTGCATCCGTACAGGCAACCTTCCGGGCTGCTTCAATAGCAGCTAAAATGTTCTTAGATTTCCCTATTATGTTTTCGAAATTGTATTTATCAGCAGATATTTGCTTTTCTAATTGCTGTACCCTTTTCGAAAGAGCTGCCTTTTCAATAGCCCTGTACACAAGAGGAACAATACGGTTATTATCGTCGCCCTTTGTTATATAATCAAAAGCACCATTCTTTATTGCCTGCACACTATCCGGGATATTGCCATAAGCAGTAAGTAAAATGATTTCAATTAACGGGTATTTTTCTTTTATTTTTTTTGTCAATTCCACACCACTGCCATCCGGAAGTTTAACATCACAGATAACAATCTCAAAGTCGGATTGCTCCAGTTTTTTCAAACCGGTTTTGCAATCGCCAGCCTGAATTACATCAAAACCCTCCATGGTAATAATCCTGGAAAGAAGTGCCCGTAATTTCACTTCGTCATCAATAATTAAAATATGTGTACCCATCTTACCTTTACTAATATTTACGTATTTACCGGGGCTAACACCTCATTATGCTTGTAAATATAGTTAATACAATGGATGTTTCTATATATCTTCCAATGATGCGCTGCCTGATGCATTATAATGGCAGGTTATATAAGCATTTGCCGCAGGTTTTCCTACACGGTTTATCTTCCCATATACATTTCTATCCATATTCAATATTCCATCCCGATTTTGCTCCTAACCAGGTCTCCGATTTCATCACAAAAAAATATTTGAGCATCAACACCCGTTCATACCTCAGCATCTGTATCCGGCTGTACGCTCATAGTC
>CAZKPH010000090.1:0-8418 GCA_964554605.1 uncultured Ferruginibacter sp. | reverse complement strand
TACAATCGAATTTCTGGTAGATAAGTACCGTAATTTCTATTTCATGGAAATGAATACCCGGATCCAGGTTGAGCACTGTGTAACCGAAGAAGTAATCAATTTTGACCTGATCAAAGAACAAATAAAAATTGCTGCCGGGGAAAAAGTTAGCGGCAAAAATTATTTGCCTCAGATGCATGCTATCGAATGCCGTATAAATGCCGAAGACCCGTACAATGATTTCCGTCCCAGCCCAGGTAAGATTACTACTTTACATACACCCGGAGGGCATGGGGTACGTGTAGACAGCCATGTATACGCCGGATACACTATCCCGCCATATTACGATAGTATGATTGCAAAACTGATTGCTGTAGCCCGGACAAGGGAAGAGGCTATCGATACCATGAGCAGGGCATTGAATGAATATATTATTGAGGGAATTAAAACAACTATTCCTTTCCATCAGCAATTAATGAAGAATGAAGATTTCCGGAAAGGGAACTTTACAACGAAGTTCATGGAGACATTCAAACTGAAGTAATTGAAAATGAATTTGGAAATAGAGGCTGCTTGAAATAAGCAGCTTTTTTGTTTCTCATCCCCTTTGTTTTTCCTGTAGCATACTAGCCTGTTTGCTTTATCTTTGCACCACAAAAATTGAAAAGGAATGGCTTTAATAAAAAGTATATCGGGCATACGGGGTACCATAGGAGGAAAAACCGGCAATAATCTTACGCCTATGGATATTGTAAAATTCACTGCTGCTTTTGGCAGCCTGTTGTTGCAACAAGGAGAGAATAAAAAAATTGTATTGGGAAGAGATGGCCGCATAAGTGGCCTGATGGTGAAAAACCTGGTTATCAGCACACTCAATGCACTGGGTATGGATGTTGTTGACCTGGATTATAGCACTACACCTACGGTTGAAATGGCGGTTGTTTTCGAAAAAGCTGCTGGTGGTATCATTCTTACTGCCAGCCATAACCCCAAAGAATGGAATGCATTGAAATTATTAAATGGGAGAGGCGAGTTCATAAGCGCAAATGAGGGCAGGAAAGTGTTGGAATTGGCTGAAGATGAAAATTTTGAATTTGTACCCGTTGACAAACTTGGTATGCTTATTTCCGCAAGTTATATGCTTCAGAAGCATATAGATGCAATATTAGCCTATCCGCTTGTAGATATTGCTGCTATAAAAGAGGCAGGTTTTTCTATAGTTGTCGATGTCGTAAATAGTACGGGAGCAATTGCCGTTCCGGCTTTACTGAAAGTTCTGGGGGTTGAAAAAGTCGATGTGCTATATGGAAATATTTCCGGAAAATTTGCTCATAACCCGGAACCCTTGCCAGAACATCTTACAGCTTTAAGTGCAGCAGTAGTTAAACAAAAGGCCAGTATGGGTATAGCAGTAGATCCCGATGTGGACAGGCTCTGTTTCGTGTGCGAAGATGGTACTATGTTTGGTGAAGAATATACATTGGTTGCTGTTGCGGATTATGTACTGGGCTACCGGAAGGGCAATACGGTTTCAAATATGTCATCTACCCGGGCATTGAAAGATGTTACAATAAAGCATGGGGGCGAGTATTTTCCCAGTGCAGTAGGGGAAGTAAATGTTGTAGAGAAAATGAAAGCTGTAAATGCGGTTATCGGGGGCGAAGGCAATGGAGGAATTATTGTACCGGATCTTCATTACGGCCGGGATGCATTGATTGGTATTGCTTTATTCTTAACACATTTGGCAAAGAGCCGGAAAAGTATCGGGCAGCTTCGTAAAACATACCCGGATTACTTTATGAGCAAAAATAAAATTGCATTGGAATCCGGTAAGGCTGTTCCAGTCATTTTTGAAAAAATAAAAGAGAAATATAAGAACAACCCAATTAATACTGATGATGGGTTAAAGATAGAGTTTGAAAAGGACTGGGTACATCTTCGTACAAGCAATACAGAACCAATAATCCGGATATATGCGGAGAGCAACCTGGAATCGGCTGCGGAAAATATTGCCCGCAGATTGATGATGGATATAAAGGAACTGATGTAGCCCCGAATCTTAATAACCGAAAAGAAAGTACTGCTATCGGGCAGGAATATTATATGAAAAGAATTTATTTCGATAATGCCGCAACAACTCCGATTGACCCGGAGGTATTGCAGGAAATGATGCCCTATTTTACTGAGAAATTCGGCAATCCTTCTTCCATTTATTCTTACGGAAGAGAGGCCCGTCTGGCAATTGAAAACGCCCGCAAACAAATTTCCCGGATTTTGAATGCCCATCCTGCCGAAATATTTTTTACAAGTGGCGGTACCGAAAGTAGTAATATGTCTATCAAAGCAGCAGTTAATGATCTGGGTTGCCGTCATATTATTACATCTGCAATAGAACATCACGCTACTCTGCATACTGTTGAAAATGAAGGGGCAAAATGTACTGTTTGTACCAAAGTAAGTTATGTAAAGCTGGACAAGTATGGCCATGTGGATATAGATGACCTGGAAAGATTACTGAAATCATCGCCCGATAAAACGCTTGTAACGTTGATGCATGGAAATAATGAGATAGGGAATATCCTGGATATAGATGCTATTGGTGAACTTTGCAAGAAATACAATGCAGTATTCCACTGCGATACTGTCCAGACCGTTGGCCACCTGACCATCAATCTTCGCAATACTCCTGTACATTTCATAACGGGATCAGCACATAAATTCCATGGCCCTAAAGGTGTTGGATTGCTGTATATTAACGAAAATGTAAAGATTAAACCCATGATACTCGGAGGTGCACAGGAAAGGAATATGCGTGCAGGAACAGAAAATTTGGCGGGTATTGTCGGTTTCGCCAAAGCGTTGGAACTGGCAGATAAGAATATGCAGAAAGACAGTTCTTATATCCGAAACATTAAGATGTATATGCACGAACAAATCCTAAAGCAAATACCCGGGGCTGCTTTTAACGGGGATGTGCATGGAAGGAGTTTGTATACGGTCCTCAACGTGAGTTTTCCTAAAACGGAAAAGAGCGAAATGCTTCTGTTTAACCTTGATATAAATAATATTTGTGCCAGCGGCGGAAGTGCCTGCTCAAGTGGCGCCGATCAGGGTTCTCATGTAATCCGTGCTGTAAATACTAATCCTAATCAGATAGCCATCCGTTTTAGTTTTAGTAAATATAACACTACAGAAGAAGTGGATGAAGTTGTGAACCGATTAAAGGAGTTATTATAAAAATATCTTTTAACTGTATCCGGTAATATTCTATGCTGCCATTTAATTATAACCCCCTTACCCCCCCTGGTTACATGAAAGCTCGCCCGGAGAAATCTTGTATTAAATATATTTTCTCGATTTTTCCCTTCCGTGTTGATCGTATGATATTTTTACAGTCTTTTTTTCCGTTCCGAAATTGTCGTAAACCTCTTTGATGGCAACAGAAGGCTGTGGCCCTTTTGAAAGGTCGTTGAGCGCCGTGGAACCCATAGCAGATAATATCAATACAGCAATGACCGCCAGTAAAATAATGAATGACAATGCCATTGAAGTCCAGAAGATAGCGAAGGCGGGAACAAGCATGATCAAACTCAGGATTATGCCTGATTTTAGGTTCATCTTTATTATATTTCTATAAGTCATCCAGGCATAGAAGAGAAGGAAAAAGAGCTGTAGTGACCAGTAAAATTTTTCAATGAAGCCGGAATCTCCCGGATAACTGAAGATTGGCATATTCATTGCAAAATCTTTGAATCCCGTTCCATTAAAAAGGTAGAATACGCCTGTAAGCGAGCCGAAAATGGCAGTGGCAATAAGAAAAATATTGGCAGCCTTATTTGTTTCAGGTTCTTTACAACACCATTGAAAAAGTTTCCGATTAATCCATGGGTGTATAATGAGGAATAAAATCGAAGTAACCCCGGTTATGAGAAGCGTATACCAGAAAGTCGATTTTCTGAAGTTTAATCCCATATCCAGTACATGATGAATAGTTACCGGCAGGGAACTTTCCCCTTCTTTGTAACAAAATCTTTTCAGCTGGGAAACGGGTAGTACAATTGCGGATTTTCCATTTGCGAGTTTTATCTGTATGCCGGTTTGGCTAGTACCTCTTATGATTCCGGTGATTGTGAATTTTTCACCTTCCGGTAAAGTATCTTTTATGCAGCAGCCCGCTTTATTGTTTGAAAGGACTTCATCACTGAGGAATACTGAATAATTCCCTGTCCCAACTATCCATACCTGTCCGGGAGATACGGTCGCTTTCGCAATACTGTCTTCATTAGCAATCCGTATAGAATCTTTTGCCGTTACGGAAGTGGATTTTTCCGGGTTTTTTCTGGCGTTTGTCTGGCAATGGGCCGACAATAAAACAATAATCAGAAGGGTTACTGACTTTTTCATAGCAAGGTTGGCTGTTTGGTATATCCTAAAATACTAATATTCATTTATAATACGAAGAATTAGGATATTATCTTATGCACAAGTGTTAAAAAAGGCACACTGCTAATGTAGCAATTGTTGTTGCCATGATTATCAAAGTGGCGATCCCGATAATATTTGACAATTTGTTGTTTACATAATTGCCCATTATTTTTTTATTATTGGCAATATGTAATATGATGGAAATGAGTAGTGGAGCGGTTATGCCGTAAAATATTGTTGTAGTAAGAAGAAGGTTTACTGCACTGAAATGCAGCGTATATACTGCAATGCCTGCAATCATTGCCCCAATAATGATGCCATAAAAAAAATTGGTAACTATATACGAGTTGGGACAAATGAGATAAAAAATATAGGGTCGGTATCTAAAACGACCCTAATAATAGAGTATCCTATAATGACCACTATACTACACCACAATTTTTTTCCCCCCTTTTAATAATCAAAAAAATACGTCATATACTTTGCTCCGCTTATCGAATAAGTATGGTGGTGCCTTTCTGTACGTATTTTTTCCCCGTATCGGCATGGGTATACTGGAGAAACCATACATAAGTCCCGGCGTCCTGTTCCTTGCCATTGAAAGTTCCATCCCATTTTTTTGTCCAGTCGGTCGAAGAAAAAATAAGTTGCCCGTTTCGGTTATAGACTTTAAAAACAAGGTTTCTTGCTTTGTAAGCATTAATCGGGTAGAGGTAATCGTTTAATCCGTCGTGGTTAGGAGTGAATGCAGTAGCAACGGCAATATTGCAGTTATTGAATACTTCTGCCGCAATATATGTCGTGTCGGAGCAGTTGAAATCGTTAGATACAACCAAGCTGATTTTGTAAGACTCGTTTCTAAACGATGATGGATATAACTGTTTCGGTGGTGACTGCAGGTTACTTGTAGTGCCATTGCCAAAATCCCATGCCCAGCTTGTAACAGGGCCAGAGCTTTGATCTTTGAAATAAGCACTGTCTGTAGGGCAAAGGAATTCAGTTCCTTCTATTTTTGCTTTGATTTCATTATTTAATTTTATGATTTCTGAGGTTGTGTCCATACAGATACCGTTTGATACGGTGAGCCTGATATTTTTATCATTTAACAGGGTATAAATGATGATTGTATCTTGGCTGTAGCTTTGCAGGTTATCACCCAGTTCCCAATGCCAGCGATTTACACCATTTGCACCGGCATGATAGAAATGGATGGTATCGGCATGGCAGCCCCATTGGATGGAACGGGAGAAATCAGCATTCACTGTATCATAAATATTAAAATTCAAAGAAGATCCGGCTGGCGTAGGGATGCTACATTCATTCAGTAGCGTATTGCCATCGGACCCTGCCTGAAGTACAATACTATAGTTGCCTCCTTTTTGAATCGGAGAAGCCAATTTAATATGAATACGGGTTGTCTGCCCTCCGCTGCAATCTCCGTTTGCTGATATTACATTCACTGTTGAAGGGCCGTTTATAGCAAAATCGGTACCCCCAGGTTCAATACTGCTACAGAGCAAGGGGTGTTGAAAAACCAATTGTAATTCGGCAGGTGCGCAACCTGTAGTAGTAATACTGTCCATTAATGTTGGTTGTAACGACTGAACTACTATTTCCTGTGTATCAGTAAGTGGTATTGTCAGTTCACAATTATCCAAGAGCATCTGTCCGTTATTGCCTGCTTTGATGGCAACTTTATATTTGCCCGGAGCTAATGGAGAGGCAAGCGTAAGCATTACGGAGTCCATATCAAAATTACTGCTGCATCCGATAGCTGTTGCATTTGTTATCGCTGCAGATGCCGGAGTAATAGAAAATTGGTCCCCGGATATATTCAGGCTACTGCATTTCATTTTTTTGTTGAGTTTGATAGCAATAGAAGTGCCCCCGCAAATGCTTCCTGCATTCTGCAGATGTGGTGTATTGGGATCAGTGATACCAGCCGTACCGCCGCCAAATGTAAGCGTATACCCACTTTGTGAGTCGGAGAAATGGCTTACGAGCAGCAGGTATTGATGGCCTTGTGTCAAAGTGGGCATGGCACTGAAAAGAGGTATACCCATATTGGCACACTCAAATACAGATTTCCCGGATGACGAAGCTCCTGTAACACCTGATTCCCCACTCCAGTTACTGGCTATGATCATAGATGCATCGTTATATATATCATTGGGGTTCCTGTTAGTTACATCGTAAATCTGCCAGTCATAATCATCTGAGAGTTTGTTTGGTGTTATTGTAAATCCGAATGTACCTGATACATAGCAGGTAAATTTATACCAAAAAGGGTTTTTGTCTGTCAGGTAATCCGAACACTTATTATTAGGCACCTGCCTGTTACCGCAAATAGGTACATTATTTTGAACGAAAGAAAGTGTGCCACAGACTGGAAACGCAGAAGAAGGGTTCTGTCCAAGGGTAGAACATGTTGTTTGCGCATTGCTTATCTCAAGGCACACCGACAGTATAAAGATCAATAAAAATCGTTTTTTCTGCATAACCTTCTGCAAATATATCATATAGTGCCCTTTTTTATACGTTAAAATGATACTAAAACAGAAAGTATGTAAAAAATGTAAATATTAATTGAGTTTGTTTTTTATTTCCTGAAGTTTCAAAAGGGCTTCAACAGGAGTTAAGCGGTTAATGTCTACACTTTCCAGCAACATCCTGATTTCGCTGAATGTAATTGAATGAGCATCAAAAATGCTTAGTTGCACTTTTGGGGAAGATAAGTTCCTGGCAATATCCTGGGATGGTTTTTCCGAACCGTTGTCGCGACTGTCTTCGAGTTGTTTCATTACTTCATTAGCTCTCTCAATCAGGGAAGGAGGCATACCGGCCATTCTTGCCACATGTATACCAAAACTGTGCGTACTTCCGCCGGGAGCCAGTTTGCGTAGGAACACTATTTTATTTCCTGCTTCCTTATTGGTAACGTGATAGTTTTTTACCCTGGGCAATATATTCTCAAGTTCATTCAATTCGTGATAATGTGTTGCAAAAAGTGTTTTAGGTTGTTCTTTGTTATTGTGAAGTTACTCCACAATGCTCCAAGCTATAGAAATGCCGTCATAGGTAGACGTGCCTCTCCCGATTTCGTCCAGCAGGATAAGGCTGCGTGAACTGATATTATTAATGATACTGGCTGTTTCATTCATCTCTACCATAAATGTACTTTCTCCACCGCTTAGGTTATCGCTGGCGCCAACTCTTGTAAATATTTTATCAGTAAGCGGGATTGAGGCGTTGCCTGCCGGAACAAAACTGCCCATGTGTGCCATTAATGTTATCAGGGCGGTTTGCCTGAGCAGTGCGCTTTTACCACTCATATTCGGGCCGGTAAGGATGATTATCTGCTGCGATTCAGGGTCGAGAAGGATGTCATTAGCAATATAATTTTCCCCTGCGGGGAGAAACCGCTCGATTACAGGATGCCTGCTGTCTTTGATATCTAAAACATGGGCATTATGCAGTTGAGGTTGTTTGTAATTATAACGTAACGCATTTCCCGCAAAACAACATAAGCAGTCTAGTATTGCCAACACCTGGCCGTTTAATTGGATAGGGGCAATATAGTCCTGAAGTTCTGTGAGTAATACTTCAAAAAGCTGCTGTTCTATTTGAAGGATACTGTCTTCTGCACCCAATATTTTTTCCTCATATTCCTTGAGCTCAGGTGTTATGTATCTTTCTGCATTTGTAAGGGTCTGTTTACGTATCCATGAATCTGGCACCTTGTTTTTATGAATATTTGTTACTTCAAGATAATAGCCAAAGACATTATTGAAGCCTATCTTTAAAGAAGATATACCTGTTGCATTTGCTTCTTTCTGCTGCAATTCCGCAAGATAGTCTTTGCCGCCTGTGGCGATTTTTCTTAATGTATCCAACTCGTCATTGACGCCTGCAGCAATAACATTGCCTTTCGTAAGTACAATAGGAGGGTTTTCCACGATCTGGGCCAATATTTTATCAAGGATATACCGGCATGGGTTCAGCGAATCACTTATG
>CAZKPH010000089.1:0-8425 GCA_964554605.1 uncultured Ferruginibacter sp. | reverse complement strand
ATATTAGTGTCCGCACCTCCTACCCGGGGGCCAATGCCGACATCATTGAATCCCAGATCACAGAACCGCTCGAAAAAGCCATTAATGGTATTGCCGGTGTAAAAAACATAACGTCAAGCAGCAACCAGGGTACCAGCAATATCAATGTAGAATTTGAACTCGGAAGCGACCTGGAATCTGCAGCTAATGATGTAAGAGATAAGGTTTCCCAGGCTATCAGTTCACTTCCATCCGATCTGGATGCGCCTCCTGTTGTTACGAAAGCCGATGCAAGCTCTGACGCAATAATATCAATGACGGTACAAAGCAATACCCGGAATCAACTTGAAGTTACTGAATATGCTACCAACAATTTATTAGAAAGGCTCCAAACTATTCCGGGTGTGAGTGGCATACAAATATGGGGGGAGAAGAAATTTGCAATGCGCATTTGGATAGACCCTAATAAACTAAATGCATACGGCCTTACAATGTCAGACATCCAGACTGCGCTGCAAAACCAAAATGTAGAACTCCCTTCGGGAAAAATTGCAGGAGATGCTACAGAACTGACTGTAAGAACATTCGGAAGAGTTAACACCGAAGAAGAGTTCAATAATGTAATTATTAAAAATGTAAGGGGGGCCAACATCAAAATAAAAGATATCGGGGAAGCAGTATTAGGCCCGGAAAATGAAGAGTCTGTTTTAAAAGAAAGCGGAGTGCCAATGATTGCACTGGCACTTGTACCACAACCCGGATCTAATTATGTAGCCATTTCGGATGAATTCTACAAAAGGTACGAACAGATAAAAAAGGATTTGCCCTCAGACATAAAAGTAGATATTGCTCTGGACCAAACGAAATTTATTCGCAAATCTATCTCGGAAGTACAGGAAACGCTTATCCTTGCATTAGCCCTTGTAGTACTTATCATCTTCCTTTTCTTCAGAGACTGGATTATTGCCGTAAGGCCGCTGATAGATATCCCCGTTTCCCTTATCGGCGCTTTTTTCATTATGTACATCGCAGGTTTTACAATCAACGTATTAACATTACTTGCAATTGTACTGGCTACTGGCCTTGTCGTAGATGATGGTATTGTTGTTACGGAAAATATTTTCAAGAAAATGGAACAAGGCATGGGCAAATGGAAAGCAGCTAAAGAAGGGTCTATTGAAATATACTTTGCTGTTATCGCTACATCCATCACTTTGGCAATTGTATTCTTACCGATAATATTCCTGCAAGGTTTTGTAGGAAGGCTTTTTAGGGAATTTGGTATAGTTGTGGCCGGAGCGGTATTGATTTCTGCTTTTGTTTCCCTTACACTTACGCCGGTACTGAATGTAAAACTTACCCGGAAGAAGGAACAACACTCGAAATTTTATAATTTTTCTGAACCATTTTTCAGGGCTATCGAAAACGGATATAATCGCTCATTGAAAGCTTTCATGAAAGTACGTTGGCTGGCATGGGTAATGATCGTCATTTGTTTTGGTATTATTTTCTATATTGGCACTAACATCCAGTCCGAACTGGCACCTCTTGAAGACAGGAACCAGTTCCGGCTTTCCGTTACTGCCCCGGAAGGTACATCCTATGATTATATGGATAGGTATGTAGACAAGCTTGCCAGGTTTGTCGCAGATTCCGTTCCTGAAAAAAATGTACTAATTAGTATCACTGCTCCCGGTTTTACAGGATCCGGAGCTGTAAATACAGGGATGATACGTGCTGTACTTTGCGATCCGAAAGACCGTACAAGATCTCAACAGGATATTGTGAATATGATCAATAGGAACCTTCCTAAATTCAATGAAGGAAAAGCATTCAGTATCCAGGAACAAACCATATCGGTAAACAGGCGTGGCGGGCTGCCTGTACAATTTGTCCTGCAGAATATTAATTTCGATAAACTCAAAGAAACACTTCCGAAATTTCTTGAACAAGCCAATAATAACCCCGTGTTTCAGGGTGTGGATGTTGACCTTAAATTCAATAAGCCCGAGATCAGGATCGTTATTGACAGGCTTAAAGCCAGCGCTTTAGGTGTAAGTATACAGGACATTTCCGAAGCATTGCAACTTGCCCTTAGCAACAGAAGAATAGGGTATTTTCTACGCAACGGTAAACAATATCAGGTTATCGGGCAGGTAAGCCGAAGTAACCGTGATGACCCCAATGACCTAAAGAATATTTTTGTAAGAAATAATAAAGGCGAAGCTATCGGCCTGGATAATGTTGTAAGTATGCAGGAAGAAAGTACACCTCCAAGTATTTATCATTTTAACCGTTACAAATCCGCTACTGTATCTGCCGGCCTGGCACCGGGCAAAACCGTTGGCGATGGTATTAAGGCAATGCAGGAAATCGCTTCCAAAGTTTTAGATGAGAGTTTCTCAACTTCACTTACTGGATCTTCCCGCGACTATGCCGATAGTAATAGTAATACTAGTTTTGCTTTCATCCTGGCATTGGTACTGATATTTCTTATCCTGGCAGCCCAGTTCGAAAGTTTTATCGATCCGTTCATAATTATGGTTACCGTACCATTAGCATTGGCCGGCGCTTTATTGACATTGTGGATATTCGGACAAACTTTAAACATATTCTCACAGATTGGGATGATCATGCTGATTGGGCTGGTAACTAAAAATGGAATATTAATAGTGGAATTTGCCAATAAGAAACAGTTGGCCCAGGTGAAGAAGATACCTGCCGTTATTGAAGCGGCTACAGGAAGGCTCCGCCCGATTCTTATGACGAGCCTTGCCATGAGCCTTGGAGCTTTACCACTTGCACTTTCACTCGGGGATGCATCTACCAGCCGTATCCCTCTTGGACTGGTTATTGTAGGAGGTGTGATCTTTTCATTGATACTCACTCTTTATGTACTGCCTGCTATGTATTCTTACTTGTCAACTAAAAAGAAAATAAATGAAGAATTATAGAATAATAGTGTGTGTTTTTATTTTCCTGCCCTCCGTAATGCATGCACAATTGCAAAAACTGGCACTACAGGATGCAATAAGCATTTCACTGGAAAATAATTATGATATTATAATTACAAAGAATGAAACGAATATTGGCAGAATTAATAACAACTGGGGGAATGCCGGGGCACTTCCGTCAGCAAGCCTTACAACCAATACAAGTATTGCCTCCAACAATCTGAATCAGGAACTAAGCAACGGTTCAGTGACTAAAAGAGATAATGCTTCTACGAAAACAACCACAGCCACATTGGCTGTCAACTGGCGTTTTTTTGACGGGATGAAAATGTTTGCCACTAAGAAAAGACTTGAGGAGTTGGAGAAAACCGGCAAGCTCAATTTTACTAAAATGGTTAATACAACGGCTTATAACGTTATCACTGCCTATTATGATATTGTCCGCTTACAACAGCAGCATAGGGCCACGGAGGAAGTAATACAGTTATATGAAGAAAGATTAAAGATTGCGGATACCCGTTTTAAAGTAGGCAGCAGTGCCAAAACAGACCTCCTACAGGCTGAAGTAGATTTAAACGAACAGCAATCCAGCCTTGTTTCAATTGAAAATGCTATTAACATTGCTAAAACGAGCCTAAACACCCTGCTGGCAAGGGACCCCGCAACCGTTGTTATAATTGAGGATTCATTTTTGATCAACAGGCAGATAAACTACATAACCCTACAACAAAAAATAGAAAGCCAAAATCCGGATATCCAGCTTGCACAGAGCAATCTTGCCATATTGATGCAGGAAAAGAAAGAGGTCAATGCACAGAGAATGCCTTCCGCCAATTTGAGCGGCGCCTATAATTTTTCGAAAACAAAGAATACTGCCGGGCTAAATCTCTTAAATCAAACCTATGGGCCATCAGCAGGCATAGGAATCAGTATCCCAATCTACAATTCCGGAAATATTAAAAGGCAGTTGCAAGTAGCAGACATCAATATAAAGAACCAGGATATTGCCATAAAACAGATAAAAAATCAATTGCAGAGCGCCCTCACTACCGCTTACTATAATTACACAAATGGTATAAGGCTGGCTGACCTTGAGGAGAAGAATCTTTTACTTGTAAAAGAAAATAATGCCATTAACATGGAGCGATACAAGAAAATGTCCATCACATCTGTTGAATTGAGGCAAGGGCAGATCAATTATACTGATGCACAAACAAGGCTTATCAATGCATTATATCAGGCAAAACTTGCCGAAGCAGAAATGCTTTTGCTTACCGGCGAAATTGCCCGTTAGAATATATCGGGCAGGATGTTGCCTCTGCTACCCGAAATCGGCAGGAATTACTTATGTTTGCAGCGGATAACACCCGACATTATTTGTTTTAAAAAAAAACTGCCATGAATCCTTTAGTAGGTATTATAATGGGAAGCGAAAGCGACCTTGAGATTATGAAAGGGGCCGCTGAAATGCTTCGTCAGTTTGAAGTAGAGCCGGAACTAACTATTGTATCGGCACATCGAACCCCCGATCGGCTGAAAGAATATGCCTCTACTGCAAAAAAAAGAGGACTTAAAGTTCTCATTGCAGGAGCCGGTGGCGCTGCTCACCTGCCAGGTATGGTTGCTGCTCAAACTATATTACCTGTTATTGGGGTACCTGTTAAGTCTTCCAATTCAATCGACGGATGGGATTCTATTCTTTCTATCCTTCAGATGCCATACGGGGTCCCCGTAGCTACCGTGGCAATGAACGCTGCTAAAAACGCAGGTATACTTGCTGCACAGATTCTTGCCTTACACGACCCTACCATTGCAGGAAAACTTGAAGCATATAAAGAATATCTTGATGATATTGTAATGGAAAGCGTAAAAAATGTGAAGAACCTCGGCTATACAAACGAATTCGACAAATAGCTAATCGCATTTACAATTTTGCCTGACAATAGTAAACTGCGTTCCAAATGCCGGTGAATTTGCATACAGCATGTCAATAAATGATTTTCCGTTCCTCGCATAGTACGGGATAAAATTGTCGACCCGTTCCTGCAAATTTTCATTCGGGAATAAATGTTTTTTCAATTTGCGAAGCTGCCTTTCTTCAGCGCTAAATCTTTTCTTTGTGGCACGTATCATTTTCTTTTCAAGTAACTCCAGTTTTTTTACTGCCTTACACAGCAGCGCTTCTACATGCTGTTGTAATGTAACATCCGCAACAGTAGCTTTTGCAGAAATAGCAGCATACAAATTCTGTAAACTGATTATTTCTTCCTTCAATGAAAGCAAATGATCTGACCTTTCTTTAACTACCTGCCTGAAAAGATCATTTTCATTTTTGAAAATATCTTCAGCCAAAAGCTGTAGTTTACGGATAATAATATCCTGCTCGTTGCATATCAATAGAAAAGAATTCCGTAACATCAATACGGGATAGGGCACCCCTGCTGCCTCAAACACATTACGTAATGTAAGCCAGTATGCAATTTCCCCACCACCGCCCACAAAAATGATATTCGGAAGAATGAATTCCTGGAATACGGGACGTAAAATTACATTAGGACTAAACCGTTCAGGGTATTTCTCAAGTTCTTCCAGTACCTCCTGGCTATCAAAGCCAATACCAGTATGCTGCACTTTCCATATTTCATTGTCAGTTTCAATCCTTTCACGAAAATCATCCTGTAAATAAAAAAGATTCAGTTCCCTGCCACTGCTCTTTACTTTATATGCGCCAGGAATGGCATTAACTGTTTTTACAACTTCAGGGTGAGAGAACTGCTCCATGAGTTCCTTTTCCAATATAGAGCTAAAAGCTTTTTTTAGTAATGGTTCATCCGGGAGTAAGATAATCAAACCATACCCCGCAAAAAGCGCATTTACCAGTAAAAAAGTCGCTTCAGCTATCGATCTACCAGGAGTATAAAACTTTCTTAACAAAGAAATGATCTCAGTACCGTACGGAGAAACGGTAAGCTGGCCTTCGACAGAATCTATCAGGCCAACGATTCCATTATCAATCTTCATTCTTCCAACAGCTCCCTGCTGATGCGTATCCCATTCTTTTCTCTCGCCGTTAATATAGAAATGCCCCAACTCGTCGAGGTCTGCATCTTCGCTCCCCATATAATATACCGGTACAAAATTAAGTTCGGGCATATCTTTCTTAAGTTGATCCGCCAATTTTATAACATGAATAATTTTATATAAGAAGTAGAGTGGCCCGGTAAAAAGATTCGGCTGATGAGCTGTTGTAACTGTAAAAGTATCTTCGTCCAAAATTTTTTCCACATATTCTTTTTGCCTTTTTGATAACCCTACATCACAATATTGTTTCATCATAACATCATGAAGCAATTTCCTGTCGGTATGAAAATGCCTGCGATTGTATATTGATGTTCTTATCCCTTCTTGTGTAACCGGATGTTCATAAAACGGGCGCAAATCAGGATGCCCCGAAATATAATCCGTTACCAGCTTCGAGAAAAAACCTGTTGCTGAATAATCAATATGTTCGGTCTTACTAACCATCATTGTTCATTTAGTTTACACAACTTCGCCTTCCAGATCATAATCGAAGGCATTTGTAATCCGCACTTGTACAAAATCACCGGGGCTGAGTTTCTTAGAACTGTGTATTATCACTTCATTATCCACTTCCACACTGTCAAATTCCGTTCTGCCAATATATCTCCCGGCCTCTTTTTTATCAACAATTACTTTGAATATTTTTCCTACCTTCTCCATGTTCTTCTCCAGGCTTATTTCTTGTTGCACGTCCATGATCTCTTGCGCTCTTTTCTCCTTTTCGTCGGAAGGTATATCATCTGCCATTGCAAATGCAGGTGTATCCTCCTCGTGGCTATAGGTAAATATACCTACCCTGTCAAAACGCATTGTACGCAAAAAGCCTTTTAATTCAGCAACATCATCTTCCGTTTCCCCCGGGAAACCTGTTATCAGTGTAGTACGTATACATATACCCGGTATACGGCTTCGTATTTCCCCTATCAGGCCTTCCATTTCCTTTCGTGTTATCTGGCGGTTCATTAAATGCAACATCTTATCTGAAACATGTTGTAAAGGCATATCCAGGTAGTTGCATATATTTTCCCTTTCCCTGATTACATCTATTACTTCCAGAGGAAATTTTGACGGATAAGCATAATGAAGCCGTATCCACTCCAACCCTTTGATATCAGCTAATGCATTGAGAAGCTTAGCCAATTCCCTTTTTTTATAGATATCCAGTCCGTAATATGTTAATTCCTGTGCTATCAGCATGATCTCCTTTACACCATTCGCTACCAAACGAGTGGCTTCTTCCACCAAAGATTCTATCGTTCTGCTGACATGGCCACCACGCATAAGAGGTATAGCACAGAAAGAGCATGTCCTGTTACACCCTTCGCTTATTTTCATATATGCATAATGCATAGGCGTACTCAGTAATCTTTCGCCAAGCAGTTCAGCTTTGTAATCAGCATTTAGTTTTTTTAATAACAACGGAAGTTCCATAGTACCGAAATATGCATCCACTTCAGGGATTTCCTGTTCCAAACTATTCCTGTAACGTTCACTCAGGCACCCAGTTACATACACTTTGTCTAACTTTCCCTTTTTTTTCAAATCTACCTGATCCAGTATTGTATTAATACTTTCCTCCTTGGCTTTTTCAATAAACCCACAGGTATTCACTATAACAATATTATGGTCTTTTTTGCGGCTCTCATGTACTACGTCTATTTCGTTAGCCTGCAACTGCCCGCTCAGCACTTCGCTATCGACCATATTCTTGCTGCACCCCAGGGTAATGATGTTTACTTTATTGTTATGTATTGATCTCGTACGCATATTAAGGTGGCAAAGTTAGGCAAATTAGTACATAGCCATATGTAAACAGGTATATGGGTTACCAACAAAAAGTGCCGGAAATATCCGGCACTTAATGGTTACATGCATGGAAAAGGTTACAATGTCACGCCACTTTTAAAAATGGCAATTTCACGGAAACCAGCTTTTTCATGATTAGCTTTTTCCCCACTGGCTATCCGGATGATCTTGTCGGTTAATTCCTCAAGCCCCTGATCAAAGGTTTTATCTTCGGAGAGCGGGCCGGCATTATAATCGATCCAGTGAGGTTTTTTCTTAGCCAGTTCGGAATTGGTGGCAATCTTGATTGTTGGAATAAAACTACCGAAAGGAGTACCCCGGCCTGTTGTAAACAACACCAGATGGCACCCTGAAGAGCCTAATGCAGTTGTGGAAACCAGGTCATTACCCGGAGAACTCAACAGGTTCAGCCCTTTTGTTCTTAAACGCTCGCCATATTTAAGTACATCCACCACATTGGCATTGCCGCCTTTCTGGGTACACCCCAGCGACTTATCTTCCAGTGTTGTAATACCACCAGCTTTATTACCGGGAGATGGATTTTCATAAATGGGTTGTTTAAGATCGATAAAATACTGCTTGAAGTCATTGATCAGATGGACTGT
>CAZKPH010000088.1:0-8487 GCA_964554605.1 uncultured Ferruginibacter sp. | reverse complement strand
ATCTATGCTGCTGATTATCCTTTTCTCTTTTTGTAAGAGTTTTGCTACCCTTACTATTACCGTTAACGGCCAGTCAAGCGGTTCATCTTTTTCGCAGGGCAGTTCCTTTCAGTGGTACATAAATGGTTTGGCTAATGGTGCTATTGCTAAAAATCAATTGTGGATTGACCTCAATAAAAACGGGGCCATCGACCCCGGCTCAGACCTTCTTTTTGTAGGATTTCAACAAACAGACGGAACTCCGGGCGGAGATAGTGGCCCTGGCGATGATGACGCTACCGCAAATGGTTCAATCTCCACAACAGTTGGAGACCTTAGTTTTCCCGAAGGGAATTATATATTCAAAATCTCTTCCGGAGGAGAAACAGCGTATGCCTCTTTTGTTATTACTGCCATGGCAGCGCCTACATACCATGTAAATGGCTCCGTAACAAAAAATGGTGCCGGAATGCAGAATATAGTTGTGAGGGTAGAGGCATCTCCGAAAGAATATTATGCCCTAACAGATAACAACGGAAATTATAGCATTCCTACCGACCTGCCTTCGGGAACTTCAGTAGATGCAAATGTCCCAACAGGATCTTTCAATGCCATTTTACAAGGTTATGTTGTTACTCCCGACAAGGTTTCATTAATTATTACTTCTGATATTTCCGGCATAAACTATATTGTATATCCCGGTAAAATAATTACTGGTACTGTTACCGATACATTGGGAAACCCTATTCCCGACCTTATGGTAAGCGCTTATCCATCTACAGGCGGAAATGGTGGATATGGAACAAAGACAAATACTGCCGGGAAATATACACTTACTACAGATACCGGATTGTATATTATTCAGTTTGGCAGCGACCAGGAACCAAAAGGATATATAAAAACTTATTACAATCAGAAATACATCAATTGGATGAGTGACCCTGTAAGTGTCACCAGCGCTACCGATACGATAAAAAATATTAATGCTATTCTTAAAAAAGGAGGGCTCATAACCGGTACTTTTCTCCGCAATGGCGTGCCGGTGAGGGGTAGTGTCAGCGTTTTTAATTACAACACTCCTGGGAACCCGTTATATGAATGCTGGCATGATAGTACAGAAAGCTATTATTATCTTTTCGTTCCTCCGGGAATATATACAGTACAATTTAACCAGGAATCGTCTTCTTCAGGTGTATATTACAACCAATCGTTAAACTGGCCTGGAGTTCCTGTAACCGTTCTCTCGTTCAGCGATACTGCAAAAAACATTAATGTTGATTTCGGCGCTATTCCTCACAAATTTGTTTTTACAGGAAATGGCAACTGGAGCAATGCTGCCAATTGGAAGAACAACCAGTTGCCTCCCAATCCGTTGGCAGCAGGAGACAGCATTATTATTAATCATGCCAATGGCGGTAATTGTATATTAGACATTCCGCAAATGGTGTCCAACGGTGGTTTTATGGTTATCCTTACAGGAAAAAACCTGGTCATTACCGGTGAACTGAAGCTTCAATGAATTATTTGCTGATAATAATTTTTTGCTGATACTGCTTTTCCCCGATAATCAGGTTTGCTATGTATACCCCGAAAAGGCCATGAGGAACAGTTATACTTTCGTTTACATTTGTAATCCATCCGGAATAAACTTTTTGCCCACATAAATTGTAGAATACAAGTTGCATTTTATGGCCTTCGGCATTAGGAACAATAAGATGCATTTTATCTTTAACAGGATTAGGAAAAACCAGGAACTGCAAAGAATCTGTTTCGGGAATGTTTCCCCCTGAAGGGCTTATCACCAGCCAGCCACTATTCGGGGGCAATAACCAAGCACCGGATGCCACAGGGTTTTCTCCAATGCCTAATGAATCTATGCCATTGATCAATGCATGAAAATTGTAAGAGTAGTTCATTCCGGGTACTGACAATTGCCACTGCAGGGTTGGATGGCGATTTACATAAACAATTGTACCGTTGTCATATACAACTTTTACCTTTCCCATAAAACCTGTATTGCCAATATCATCAAAGGTATAAGGGTGCCGGGCAATATAATCCGAAACACTCATTTCTGTACCATTATCATCATAAGTAATGGATAGTACATTTGCGTTAGCATAAGCCATTTGTGCAGGAAGAACTTGGTTATATTCAATCCGGGCAAGTTGTAAAAAATCGGTTGTCCTTTCCCGAAAGGGGATAAAACCTCCATTGCCATAAGCTAATTCTGTAGCAATGTATATAAGAGCGCTATCGATAGGAAATTTATGAAAATAAGAAGATCCGTCTGCGTAGGAAAAAAAACGCTCGTAATAGCCAACCCCATGCATACACATTAGCGGATGTATCTTTCGCAGGTTAAAATCTACAAGGAGCGGAAGCCTCGACCCTTGCCAAAATCCGCTGTTTTGCTTTCCCGTATTGATTTGTGCTTCGAAATCATCAAAATAACCAGCATATACAAAATGATGGTTCCCCTCGCCAGAAACCGGGCCTTCGTGATAATTACGTAAAGAAGAGGCGGCCTGCCGGTTAAAAAATATTGTCTGCTGATAACTTGCGTTCCCCGGGGCAAAAGCATCATAATCCACCATATATGTAGGATTAGCAGCCGAATGTACATCCAGAAAAGCGGCTTTCGTGGCAAAAAGCGAATGAATCTGCGGCGCAAAAAGATCTATATATTTGGATGTGGCTGAAGGTTTCATTTGATATGACTGAATAGAAGTGCTTGTATTATACCATGCTTTTTTCACCAATCCGTCTGTATTAAGCGACACTTCACCGGTATTGTAGAAACTACTGTTAGGATAAAAATCACAATAATTTTCATGCAAAGAAAACAGGTATCCGTATTGCCGGCAGGAATCGCTTAGCCTTTGTAATGCGTCATTGCCTCCAAACGAGGCATTTGCTGGTAATACGTCAGGATACATATTATCGAATCCTCCTTTTTGCCATACATGTATTATAGGCCAGAGCTTGTTAATACCGGCTAAATGGCACATAGTAAGATCGTTTAATACAGCCCCAAAACCTCTCCATTCCCAGTTATCCATAACCAGCTTGGAAGAAGACACCGATTTGTAGCGGGATACAGGATTAGGAATATGCGGCAATACATCCGGCAGCGAAGGAGAAACAGATAAATAAAAACGTTCTTTTAACAAAGGCCTTTGCCCGGTAGTATTGGGCAGATACCTTGCATATTGGGCATAAAAAACGGAGTTGTCGGAATAAACTATGTCTTGTGGATATATCTCAGAAGCAGTTGTTTTTTCCCAATCAAGAAACAGCGAAACAAAAACATTATTGCCGGAATTGTCGGAAGTATAAAGTATATTACCATTAGTATAATAAGGAATAGGAACGATCTTAGGGTTTTTCGTATTATATGTCCTGTCGAAAGTTAATATGGATGCATTAGCTTGTTCTGCAGAGATATCCACCACAAGTGTCCTCGCAGCTATATACATAGAATAATTGAGAAACAAATATGCAGTATCATACATCATTTTCCACTTCACAAAAAGCGTATCGCCGGCGGCTTTTGTTTCCTGCAAGGAAAAATGAACCCCTGCTGTCCATGGATATATATCTTTCCCTCCCACTCCTATAGCTACACCGCCAAGCGAGGGATTAAAAGTATATGTATTATTAACCGTACAATATATGCTACTAAAGGCTGCGCTTCCGGATGGGTTATACGTAAATAAAAGATTCCCGTCTGTTCCCTGGTAATTGAATTTAAAAAGCCCGGTAGCAAAATTGAAATCAGTGCTATTGGTAAACTTTATACGCGGAGACAATGGCTGGCAGGAATTTTGTGCTGCTATGCCTGTAATTAAACCAAAGAATATAAGGGCTGGCAGAAAAGCCTTTACAAAAAAATAACTGTTAAAATGCTTTTTCAAAAGATGCGGCTTGAGGTTATTTCTAAAATATCAAACTGGTGTCTAAAGTTACCATTAATATATGATAGACCGTTTCCCCTTACAGGCACAAAGTCGCTCTTCGCTTTTCACTTTTTAATTAATATTTTCTTTAACATTTCTTTAAACAAATAGTCGTTATGCTTTTGTTGTTTGGCAACTGCTTTGATGGTTGATATTTATCAACAAATGCCTATTCTATGCCAAACTATCGATTGCTGGGTTATCTTGCAGCTATCTGTACTTTTGCTACAATATCCTGCGATAATAAATCTCACAACTACGGAAACTATACGGCCATTACATCTGCTCCGCCCGATTCATCAAATATTAATACGGCGGAAATAATAAATATCGGAGAATTCAACAACGTATTTATTGAAAAATGCAGGCAAAACTTTATTGTCCCTTCAAATAAAACAACACTAATAACAGGAAAAAGAGGATTAAAGGTAACTGTTAACCCTGCTATGCTTGAAAAGGAAAACGGAGCCTCTGTAGATGGTGATATAGCAGTCAGGTTGTTAGAGTTTATCAATACAGAAGAATTATTTAAAGGAAACACGGCAACTACCAGTGACGGGCGGCTGTTGTCCAGCGGTGGATGCTATTTTATCGGCATGGAATGTAATGGTACTAAAGTGCGGGTCAAAAACGGAAAACACTTACAAATACAAATCCCGGAATTTAGAAAAGAGCCAATGGAACTATTCTATGGGCAAAGAGATAATATTTCAGGTAATATGAACTGGGTAAGAGCGTCAATGCCACTTGTAGAGGAAACACCCATAAGCTTTAACGAAGGGAACGGCATTTACACAGCCGACTATTTCCCTTTCGCAGAACCTCTTTACAATATTGATACACAACGTATATATAAATCCCTCAATGAAGAAGTTTACTATTATGATAAAAAGATGACGATAAGAGCCTTGGTGGATACCATCAACCGATACTCTGCCAAAATCTATATTGATACCGTGTACACATGGCCTAAGCAACCTGCAATTCTGCCAAAGGGAGCAAGGATCGATACGGCTTACCTTTATCATGTTTACGGGCCCCCAAAACAATTCAGACTCAAAAACTGCAAAATGATCGAATTAGAGGCCGCATACCTTGCCAAGGCTGCAACCCAAAAACAACAAGCAATTACTGCATGGAAACCAAAAACAATTGCGAACCAGTTGCAAAAATATTATTGCCCAAGCAACATTACTTATTTAGGATGGATAAACTGCGACAGGTTTTACTATTATCCAGGCGCACCGGTTGATGTGCCACTGGACCTTCCTTATACTTTCCGCCATAGCGATATAAAGTATTTCCTCCTTTTCCGTTCATTAAATGGAATGATAAACGGGGCAATCCCTATGAACAGAACCTCATCTCCGTCATTAGGAAAACTTCCGGTTGGCACGGAAACAATTTTTATTGCTTTTACAAAAAACAATGGCAATATCTACCATTGCAAGAAAGAATTTACCGTTCAAAAAGATAATCCTGTCAAGATTGATTTTACATATATTACCCATGATGAAATGACGGGTATATTTGGAAGCAACATAAAAATGTAATAGCGGTTATACAGTTGTATTCTTTATGGAAAAAGAACATCTTTCTCACGGATATCAATCAGCGTTGGGAAAGATGTTCTTTTCGAAAAATCAGTTATTTACCTGAAGGCTTCCGGTTATACGAAATTTCTTTTTAGAATTGATGATCAATGTGTTTTTTGCACTGACACGCTGATTAATATTCAAAATACACTCCCCACCCAAAACAGGATCTATAAAAATATATCCCCCTGTAAGGTTTGAGGGAGGAATATTACCGTTGTACCAGTTAGCAACAATATCCCAGTTGCCGTTTCCATTGAATATATAAACAGAATCATTTCCCTCATAAAGAAAAATATCATCCACATATCCCCTGAAATCGCCGGTTTCAGCAGGATGATCGTATGCAATATCAATCCGGGAGATTGTTTTTCCATATGCCCAAAGGCCAATATTTGAAACTGTATGATTCCATGTATTAATTACCCCCCTGCCTGCAGAAGGTTGCATGGATACATTTGCAGAATCCATTGCTCCTGAATTATGCAAAGAAGTACCATCGGAAAAAACCAGATCAACCGATACATATCTTGACAATGCCATTTGTGGATATGTCCAAAAGCTGAGTTTTGTTTTAGGGCTAACAGGAATGAATACCTGGAATACACGGAAATACAAGTAAGAAGAATCCGTAGCATTATCTCTCCCGGAATAACGAATGGCATTTGTGCCGATATGGCTTGTTTCCGCAACTACACTACATTCAGGATTCGCAACCGTTCCCATATACCCTCCAATATTTTTAGAGGGTAAAACAGGATCTTGCGAATCTGTCCAGGATGGCATTGCATCATATTTTTTTTCAACGCCTGACCGGAACCAAACCGGGCCTTCGGAAAATGGTATTGTTACATTGGTAGTCAGAACATCAGTACCTTTTATTACACTTGTTGCTTTCCCTGCCAGGCGCATATAAAAATCCGGGGAAATATAAGTGCCATCTGCGCTGGTAGTCAAAAAATATTGATTATTGGGAATAGCATAATAACTATCGGCCATTTTAGTAATAGCAGTACCTTCATCATATTCGTCAAACATAGCAATATACCCATTTGTAATCCCGGATTGTTTTATATTATACAACTGATGCCAAAAAAATTCGCCTTTATTCCTCGGTATCTGATTTTGTGAACCGCCATTCCAGTTAGACCAGGCAAAACCCGGAAACATAACCGGCTGGTAAGCCTGATTATTAGTATTGCAAGTAGCCAGGTCTGGAACAAGATAATTAGTCTTAAAATTGTCAGCTCCAGTGTTATCACTGAAACGGCCCACGCTCCACGGTGATATCATATCATAAGCATTATACACATTGGAGAACCCGGTTTTGGAATCGCCGGAAGATGTGCGCCAATTGGTAGGTACACCTCCAATAACATAGCAACCGCCGGCCTTAAACCAGTTAATCACATCAAGACATTGTGTTGCCGTACCTGACCTGTCTGTAAATCCGAAACCCCATAAACAAACGACTGGTTTATTATTCTGATATACATAATTGGAAGATGAAGTTATGTGCAATTTACCAACCATATTATTCTGCCAGTCTGTTTTAATGGAATCGAATTTTGTAGCATCTAACCCGCTAATATCATACATGAGATAAAATATACGGCCGTGTTTTTCTGCCGATCTCATAACGCGTGCAGTTATACTGTCTCGGTTTGCTTTAAAGACGGCATCAAAAGTTTCTCCGATAAAACGCTGCAAGGCAACTCCGTCAATAGCATACTTCTCCATCCATTCAAAATGTTTGTCTATCACATCTGCCTTATACGATGAAAAAAGTTTTGCCGGAGCTCCTTCTCCGGTATTGCCCAAGGCTGTCTGAAAAAGGGACGTGCCTGTATATTCATCAACAACAGGATAAGCTTCAAATTTTACAGCTCCGGGAGCCGGGCTTCCTGTGTTGCTCTGATATGTACCGGCAGACCAATGCGCCCATCTTGCAACAGGGGACCCATCGCCATATGTGTTGAACCAGCCCTGATACCCACAAATGACTCTATTAATAACAGATTGTGCAGCCGGAATCGTCTGTGAAAAAACCGGAAAAGAAGATAATAGCAGGAATGCTATTAAAAAAGATGCAGGTGTTTTTATGTTTATCATTGGAAGCAGTTTCTACCATAAAAATAAGCACAAATTCTTATCCGGAACGATTCCGTTTACTACGGGGCCGCACAAAATATTTCTATATGAAATTCAAAAAATAAGGAACATGCTAATGATACAGAACCTCTGACCGTTTCCTGGAATGGCAAATTATCTAACGGTGTCTTTAGATGGAATATCGACAATTATTTCGCAACCATTACCGGGAGACGTGTTAATAGTCAATTCGCCTGACAGCAACTTTACCCTTCGCCGAATGTTTTCCAACCCAATACCATTTGACCTTTTTTTACTGTCAAACCCGATACCATTATCTGCTATTACAAATAAAATACCACTACTATCGTTAGTAAGTTTTATGGATACTTTCGATGCATGAGCATATTTCACAATATTATTCAACTGTTCCTGCAATATCCTGTAGAATGTGATTTTATAGTCATTTGGTATTTTTTTCTCATTATCCAAATCGATTTGAAGATTCACTGTAAATCGTTCGCTCGCTTTAACAGTATTTAAAAGATGCCTAAACAACCTGTCCATGGGTTCGTTATCAACCGCTACCGGTGCAAGTTGGTGAGAAAGCCTTCGTATTTCTTCAATTGCTTCCCGTATAAAGTGATCTATTTTTGAAAACCCGTCTTTTATTTTTTCATTTTTTTCTATACCGCCTTTTATGATACCGAGGTATATCAGCGATGCTGATAAAAGCTGGTTAACATTATCATGAAGCTCCATCCCTATTTGCTGCCTTTCTTTTTCCTGAGTATCTATTACCGTTTTTTCCATCATCCGGTCGTATTCCATTTCTTTAGTTACATCCTGCATTGCACCAATTG
>CAZKPH010000087.1:0-8500 GCA_964554605.1 uncultured Ferruginibacter sp. | reverse complement strand
ATATAAAGGAAGAACAAAAAGGCGATGAGTTTTCGGAAAGAGAAATACTGTAGAAGGTTTTGTTTGAAATGAAAAAAGACATCGGCGAATTGAAAAAGCTGGTAGTAGAGCTTATATCTTCAGGAAGCGTTTCGGGTTCATTCAGAGAAAACAATGCTCAAATCATTGACAGGTTATATCAGGAGTACAATCCCGGGATTTCCGTAACTTCGCCTGCAATATCCATTCAGCCGGTGTCTGAATCGAAGGTGCAGCCCCATGAAGAACTGAGTGAAGAATTACTTTCGCTGGAAGAAAAAGAAAAAGAAATTATTCGCAGGGCGATAGAAAAACACAGAGGGAAAAGAACTTTCCGAGATGTATGATATGGCCCAGGCTGGCGCTGTTGCTTTCGGCGACGGAATACATTGTATACAATCTGCCGGGATATTGCTGAAAGCCCTGCAATACATTGTTGCTATTAACGGTACACTGATACAACTGCCGGATGATAAAAGCATTCAGCCGCAGGGACTGGTGCATGAAGGGATTGTAAGCACAAGGCTGGGGCTGCCCGGGAAACCTGCTATTGCGGAAGAAGTAATGATAGCCCGGGATATAGAACTGGTGAAATATTGTAACTCGAAGATACACTTTACCGGCATCTCTACTCAAAAGAGCCTGGAATTGGTAACTAAAGCCAAAGCTGAAGGGCTGGCTGTGTCCTGCTCGGTGGCTCCTTACCACCTTTATTTCTGTGATGAAGATGTGGTAAATTATGACACCAATCTGAAAGTGAACCCGCCGCTGCGGCCACGGGCTGATATGATGGCTTTGCGTGAAGGGCTGAAATCCGGACTTATTGATTGTGTTGCATCGCACCACCTGCCGCAACATATAGATAATAAGATGTGCGAATTTGAGTATGCCAAATCCGGCATGGCCGGGCTTGAAACGCTTGCCGGTGCCGTATTGCCATTCTGCAGGGACATATCTTCTTTTGTAGACATGCTGGCGGCCAGATCCCGCAAAATTATGGGGTTACCAGCGCCATTACTTGAAGAAGGCGCAGAAGCAAGGCTTACATTATTTGTACCGGATACGGAATATGTATTTGATGTGGCCAACAGCCGGTCGAAATCTGCCAACACGGCTTTTCATGGCAAAAAACTCTCCGTAAAAGTGGTTGGTACCGTGTGCGGGGAATCTGTTTACCTCAATTAATTATATATGCAGTTGAATGCTACTCGTATAGGAATCCTGACCGGCGCTATAATGATTATCGTATACCTGCTGCTGCAGTGGATACCCGAAGGCAGGGGCGCAGGACTGCAATGGCTGGAATATATTTTCTATGCTGCCGGGATTGTATGGGCGGTATACGCTTACACCCGCAGCGCTGCATATGAGGGAGGGCGTTTCGGGGCATTGTTTTCGCAGGGTTTCAGGTGTTTTATTGTAGTAACGCTAATGATGGTTATATTTACTTTTGTATACCTGAAAATGTACCCGGGGTTGAAGGATCAAATGGCTTTGGCTTACAATAGCGAACTGGTAAAACAGGGCAATTATACACCTGCGGAAATAAGTACCATGGTGGAAAAAGCCAGGTCGTACTTTGAAACAATGATGCTTTCGAGGGCTATCTTCGGGTACCTGGCTACAGGAGCGTTGCTGGCTGCTGTTACAGCCGGTTTTTTTATGAAAAGAAAATGATAATGTATGGATCTGTCGATTGTGATACCGCTTTACAATGAAGAAGAATCGCTGCCGGAGCTCTCGCTGTGGATAGAGAGGGTTATGCAGGAAAATAATTTCAGCTATGAGATTATTATGATCGATGACGGGAGCAATGATAATTCCTGGCAGGTAATAGAGGGCCTGTGCCAAAGGAACAGCTTCGTAAAAGGCATCCGCTTTCAACGGAATTACGGGAAAAGCGCTGCGCTTAATGAGGGCTTTAAAGCTGCCAAAGGCGATGTGGTGATTACCATGGATGCCGATATGCAGGATAGCCCGGATGAAATACCCGGCCTCCGCAAAATGATACTGGATGAAGGCTATGACCTGGTAAGCGGATGGAAAAAGAAAAGGTATGATAATACAATTACCAAGAACCTGCCTTCTAAACTGTTTAATGCTGCTGCCCGCTCCAGTTCGGGAATACGCCTCCACGATTTTAACTGCGGGCTGAAAGCTTACCGGAATAGAGTAATCAAAAGTATTGAAGTATACGGGGAAATGCACCGCTATATTCCTGTACTGGCTAAATGGAGCGGCTTTAAGAGGATCGGCGAAAAAGTAGTGGAACACCGTGCCAGGAAATACGGCGTTACCAAATTCGGCTGGGAAAGGTTTGTAAATGGTTTTTTAGATCTTGGGTCTATTATGTTTGTAGGTAAATTCGGCAAACGGCCTATGCATTTCTTCGGGCTGTGGGGCACGCTGGCTTTTGTATTTGGTTTTTGTGTATTCAGCTATCTTACCATCTCCAAATTTTTCTTTGACCGTACAGGTATGACGCAAAGGCCTCTTTTCTTTTTTGCTATCCTGGCAATGATCATCGGGACACAACTTTTCCTGGCAGGCTTTCTTGGCGAACTGATAGCCCGGAACTCCCCGGAAAGGAATCATTACCTTATTGACAAAAAAATCGGGGTCTGATACGATCCTCTACACCCGGGACTCCCTGTGGTTTCCCGGAATATTGCTATGCAGCCTAAAAGGATTATCATCATTGGCCCGGCGCACCCTCTCAGAGGCGGCCTGGCATCTTACAATGAAAGACTTGCGAGTGAATTTTCCCGGCAGGGGCATCGTGTAAGCATATTTACGTTTTCGCTTCAATACCCGGGTTTTCTTTTTCCGGGTACCACACAGTATTCCTCAGAACCGGCCCCGGCCGATATCGATATACAGATTAAAATCAATTCCATAAACCCGCTGAACTGGCTATTGACAGGCTTACAACTGAAAAAACAAAAACCCGACCTGATCATTGTACGGTACTGGCTCCCGTTCATGGGCCCCTGCCTGGGTACTATACTGCGCATGACACACAGCGGCCAAACACGTATTCTTTGCATTGCAGATAATATCATACCTCATGAAAAACGTATCGGCGATACGGCGTTTACCCGCTACTTTGTGAAGCCGGTAGATGCTTTTATTACTATGAGCGAAAAAGTACTTGCCGATCTTAAGGCATTTGCCCCAAAGAAAAAAGCCCGGTTTGTCCCGCATCCGCTGTATGACAATTTTGGCGATACATTATCCCGCACCGATGCGAGGGTACACCTGGGAATTGATACAAATGCCAGGATATTACTATTCTTTGGCTTTATCAGAAAATACAAAGGATTGGATATATTGCTGGATGCTATGAAAATTTTAAAAGATAACCCGGAGAATGCCAGTATCAAATTGCTTGTAGCCGGGGAATTTTACGAAGGCCGGAAGCCCTATGATGAACAGATAGAACGCCTGGGCTTAGAAGATTCCCTGATACTTAAAACGGATTTTATACCTGACAGTGAAGTCAAATATTATCTCTGCGCTGCTGATGCTGTGGTACAACCCTACCGGAATGCTACACAAAGTGGCGTAACTCCCCTGGCCTACCATTTTCAAAAACCTATGATCGTTACTAATGTAGGAGGCCTCCCGGCGCTGGTGCCGGATGGCAAAGCCGGACTGGTAGCCACACCCGATGCTGCGGGGATAGCTGCTAAAATTGATGAGTATTTCGCCAAAGGAGAGGATTTCTTTATCCCACACCTGCTGGAAGAAAAGAAGAAATATACCTGGAGCAGAATGACAGAATCTATTTTGGAATTAATTAATGAGTAAATTGCCGCATATTTAACTGAATATAATGATTTATCGTAGCAAAGCCCCTTTAAGGATAGGACTGGCAGGTGGCGGTACCGATGTGAGCCCATATAGTGATATTTACGGCGGCGCTATACTGAACGCAACCGTTTCTCTTTCCGCTTACGCCAGTATCGAACCATTGCCGGAGAATAAGATTATTGTTGAAGCGCTTGACAGGAAGGAAAATGAAGTTTTTGATCTGGCCGATTCTTTGCCTGTTAATGGTACGTTAGACCTGCTTAAAGGCGTATACAACCGGATACAAAAGGATTACGGGATACCGGCGGGCGGTTTCCGTTTGTCTACATTTGTAGATGCCCCTGCCGGTTCGGGGCTGGGTACTTCTTCTACACTTGTAGTAGCTATCCTGGGTGCGTTTGCAGAAATGCTCAGGCTGCCGTTGGGAGATTATGATATTGCGCACCTGGCTTATTCTATTGAAAGAGAAGACCTGCAGCTTGCGGGTGGCAAACAAGACCAATATGCCGCTACTTTTGGCGGAGTAAACTTCATGGAATTTTACGAAGGCGATAAAGTTATTGTAAACCCATTGCGTATCCGGCCCGAATATTTATATGAACTGGAGAATAACCTGCTGCTGTATTTCACAGCTACCTCCAGGGAAAGCGCCGCTATCATTAAGGAACAGGTAAAAAATGTAAATAGTAAAAATGAGAAAAGCATTGAGGCTATGCACCACCTGAAAGACCAGGCAAAGATGATGAAAGAAGCGCTTCTTAAAGGCAAACTGAACGATTTCGGGACAATACTGGATTACGGTTTCCGGCAAAAGAGGCAAATGGCTGCCAATATCAGTAATAGCAATATCGAAAGTATCTATGATGCAGCTAAAGCTGCCGGGGCCACCGGAGGCAAGATAAGCGGAGCTGGTGGCGGAGGGTTTATGGTATTCTATTGCCCGGGGAATTCTCGCCACCAGGTTATAGAAACATTAACTACATTTGGAGGAGAGATCAAGCAATATTCTTTCACCACACACGGTTTGACAACTTGGACTGTATAAAAAAACAATGCAGGTAAAACTATATTTCACAAGAAAAATAAAAGCACTTTTTGTAAGGCTCAAATTGCATATTTTGGTAGAACCATTTAGTGGGGCGTTGCTTAACCTGGTATACATATCAAAATTTTCTAAATGGGCGAATAGCCAGAAAATACCCTACAATGATTTTTACAGTTCTAAATGGGATTATGAAAAACGATTCCCGCTGTATAAACATATTAGCGACACTTACCTAAAGGATAAAGGAATAAACTATCTTGAATTCGGTGTAGCATCAGGCGTCTCTTTTCTGTGGTGGTTAAATGCAAATCGAAACCCTGATTCTACTTTTCATGGATTTGATACTTTCACTGGTTTACCGGAAGACTGGGGCGGATATAAAAAAGGTTATTTCGGCGGCACGCCTGTCCCGGAAACAGATGATAAGAGGGCGAAATTCTATCAGGGCCTTTTCCAGCAAACCTTACCGGGGTTTCTCCGGGATTTTAAACCAGATAAACAACTGGTAGTTATGATGGACGCAGACCTTTATTCTGCAACCCTTTACACCCTTGCATCAATTGCCCCTATCCTTAAGAAAGGGGATATTATTATGTTTGATGAATTTTCTGTGCCTATGCATGAGTTCCTAGCATTTAAGAATTTTACCGAATCTTTTTATATGAACTTAATACCTATCGGTGCAGCTAATAATTATTATTTTACCGCATTTGTGGTAGAATAACAAACAATAACTTTTACCGTATGAAAAAAACATTGACTGCTTTCTTCCACTCCTTTTGCTTTGATGCATTTCTTAGCAATTGTGAAAAGCAGTGCTCCGTTTATGAAAAACAGAGCACTGTTAACCATGAAACAGCACAATATAATTCAGGCAATTTTTTACCTGCTGCGTATAGGCAATGCCGGTAAATGGCTTGAAATAGCTATTAAATATTTTTACTAACAAATAAGCAATACCTAAATAAATGCCAGATAAAATAAAGTCAATCATTCAGGCTTCCATAGATGTAAAACAACAAATTTTAAATAGCCCGCTCCTGCTGGAACGGACTAAACGCTGTGTAGATATCATTGTTACAGCCTTCCGGAATGGCAACAAAGTTTTGTTTTGCGGGAATGGCGGCAGCGCTGCAGATGCCCAACACCTTGCCGCAGAATTTAGCGGCCGTTTCTATTCTGACAGAGACGCACTTCCCGCAGAAGCCCTTCATTGCAATACATCATACCTTACTGCCGTAGCAAACGATTATGGCTATGACCTTATCTATAGCAGGCTCCTAAAAGGAATCGGCAATGAAGGCGATGTACTGATCGGCCTTTCTACTTCGGGAAATTCCGTTAATATCGTAAAGGCTTTTGAGACAGCCCGGGAAAAAGGAATGGTTAATATTGGCTTTACAGGTGAAAAGGGCGGCAAGATGAAAGATATTTCCGATATCCTTCTGAATGTCCCTAATAACGATACGCCCCGTATACAGGAAAGCCATATCATGCTTGGCCATATCATTTGCCAGCTTGTGGAAGAGAAATATTTCGGACTATGATCAAAGAAGCTATTATACTTGCCGGAGGGTTGGGCACCCGGCTCCGCCCTGTAGTATCAGGCCTTCCCAAATGCATGGCGCCTGTTGCCGGTAAGCCTTTCCTGTATTATGTAATACGGCACCTGCAACAACAGAAGATTGAGAAATTCATATTTGCCGTAGGCTATAAATATGAACCGATAGAAGAATACCTGAAAAATGAATTCAGTACGCTGGACAGGCAATTATCGGTAGAAGATGAACCAATGGGTACCGGTGGAGCTGTAAAACTGGCTTGCACTATGGCCTCTGAAAAAAATACACTGGTACTCAACGGCGATACTCTTTTTACCATTGATGTCCACCGGCTGTCTTTCTTCCACCACCGGACGGAAGCGGATTGTACGCTTAGCCTGAAACCAATGAAACATACAGACAGATATGGCATTGTGGATATTTCCCCGGAACATGCTATTCTTTCCTTCCGGGAAAAACAATATTTTGAAAACGGGCTTATCAACGGAGGCGTATATGCGCTGAACACCAGCCGCTTTCTCCGGGAAGAACTATACGGAAAATTCTCATTTGAAAAGGATTACCTGGAAGTATTGGCGGCACAGCGCAAAATGTTCGGCTTGCCGCAGGACGAATACTTTATAGATATAGGTATCCCGGAAGACTACGCCAGGGCACAAATAGAATTGAAGAATAATAACTGATAAGACATTTTACCCGAAAGAAACGATTTCCATACCTTTATACGCAAGTTTTATTATGCCCGATTTTTCCAGTATAGACAATTCATGGACATTATTCCTGGACAGGGATGGTGTTATCAACCATGAAAAACATAAAGACTATATCCACACCTGGGATGAGTTTGTTTTTTATGAGGGCGCCTGTGAAGCCATCCGTATTTTCTCCGGAAAATTTAAATACATCTTTGTCGTTACTAACCAGAAAGGCGTAGGCAAGGGCCTTACCCTACCTGAAAACCTTGATATCATTCATAAAAACATGCTAAAAGAAATAGAAGCTGTCGGCGGCAGGATCGATAAAATTTATTTCTGTACTGACCTGGAAGAAACCAGCCCCAACCGAAAACCTAACCCTGGCATGGGATTACAGGCAAAAAAGGATTTTCCTGATATTGATTTTGGCAAAGCCATAATGGTAGGCAATACGCTTAGCGATATGGAATTCGGTAAGGCATTAGGAATGCTGACAGTATTCCTGCCCACTACCCGCCCCGATGTGGATATTAACGATACCCGCATCGACAGGTCTTTCGGTTCCCTGCTGAGTTTTGCCGTATCGCTTTAAGCATTTTGTTAAAAAAATACTTCTTCCTCTCCAGCTCATAACACTTATGAAAACTATTGCTAATTTTAGTATATGAAAAGATGCCTTCTACTTATCTTCTGTTTCTCTCTTTCATTTTCATTATTCAGCCAGCCCATACAAAAGGATGACCTGGCTATACTGGGAAAAAAAGAAGATTCGTTAAAGATGAGTTCCAATAAGATTATTCAGGCCATTAGTGCAATGGACCGGTTTAAAAATGACAGCCTGTTTACCCGTATGTTGGTAAGGGCGCTAAAAATAAAGAACTCTTTTTACTACCCTTTCGATTCCTTACAAACCATTTCAAAATTATATGCACCGGATAGCAGTTTCCGCATATTCACATGGCAAATGGTTATCAATAATTTTGTAGTGAGGCAGCATGGCGCTATACAAATGAAAACCTACGACGGTTCCCTTAAACTCTATCCCCTTATCGACAAATCCGATGTTACGCTTAACCAGGCCGACACGGTCGGTAATAATAATGGCTGGATCGGAGCCGTATACTACAAGATACTACAAAAGAAAAGCGCTAACCAGAACTATTATACGCTTATCGGTTATGATGAGAATAATATCTGGAGTACAAAAAAGATTATTGAAGTACTGAGTTTTACAAATGATGAACCACAATTCGGCGGCCGTTTTTTTAGTTTTGAAGAAAATAGTGATTACCACCCTTCACAAAGCCGATTTATCCTTGAATTCAAAAAAGAAGCCGGAGCCCGGCTAACTTACGACCTGGATATGG
>CAZKPH010000086.1:0-8502 GCA_964554605.1 uncultured Ferruginibacter sp. | reverse complement strand
TTAACAACGGCATGAAGAAAATAAAATATTATTATAATACACATACTCTCAGATATGAGAAACTGGTGACGCCATTCAGGGTGAAGTTGTTGCGTGTGTTTGGTTTTCTCTCTGCTTTACTGGTAAGCTCGGCGCTTGTGATCTGGTTATATACCAGGTTTATTCCCAAACCAACGGATAAAGAAGCCCGCCTTAAATACGAGGTGATGCGGGATAATTACATGACTCTTAAAGACAGGGTAAAGACACTTGAAGGGCAAATGGCCGGGTTGGAAAAAAGAGATAATGAAGTATACCGCTCTATTTTTGAAGCTAACCCGGTGCCGGATAGCTTGAGGGCCAAACTGACGGAGAAGAAAAAAGAATTTGACAAAGTGAAAGTAATGAGCGATGACGAACTTGGCGAAGATATCGCCAATACGCTCAATAATATCAGCGCCAGGATAGCTTATCAGAAACACAGCTACGATGATATTGAAAATCTTATCAGGAACCAGGATCAGAAGCTGACCAGTATTCCGGCCATACAGCCGGTAAGCAATAAACAGCTTACCCGTATTGCCAGTGGTTTTGGCTATCGGATACATCCTATATATGGTATACCTAAAATGCACAATGGGCTGGATTTTACCGCCCCTACCGGAACACCTATTTATGCTACAGGTGATGGTATGGTTACTACTGCGGGTGTGGGTAATGGCACGGGCAATCATGTTATCATCAATCATGGGTACGGCTACGAGACGGTATATATGCATATGGTGCGCATAAAAGCCCATGTGGGCCAGCATGTAAAGCGAGGCGAGGTAATAGGATGGGTGGGTAGCACGGGGGCCAGCACAGGGCCGCATTGCCATTACGAAGTACATATCAATGGCAACCCGGTAGATCCTGTTTACTTTTTTTATAACGACCTCAATGCCGAACAATACGACCGTTTGCTAAAAATGGCTGCTACCGGAAGTGCTAAGAGTTTTGATTGATTTTCTTTATTTTTAGGTTACCGGCGGCATAGCCCTGATGTAGCTTCGGTGGCGTCGCATTACGTTCAACATTTGTATTGCTATTAAACATTGATATGGCTTTTACACAAATAGCTTTTGATTTTGACGATACTCCGCAAAAACCATTGCCGGAGAGAAAAACAGTTGCCCGCAAAATAAAACCCCTTCAACAGGCAATAGAAGTAACTGTGGCGGATATACCGAAAGCGAAATCTACCCGGGGGAGAAAAAGCCTGAAAGAAGCAGAGGCTTCTGTAGCTCTTGTAGATATACCGGCTGATGATGTGCTATTTGAGAAAATGTATTACCCTATTGGCAAAGTTGCTGAGATGTTTAAGGTAAACCAATCGCTGATCCGGCTTTGGGAAAATGAATTTGATATACTAAAGCCCAAAAAAAATGGTAAGGGCGACAGGCTTTTCCGCCCGGAAGATATTAAAAACCTTCAGTTGATCCATCATTTATTACGCGAAAGGAAATACACAATGGAAGGCGCTAAGGAATTTATTCGTAAAGGGCGCAGTGCCGAAGCGAAATTTGCGGCCATAGATTCATTGAAAAAATTAAAAGGTTTTTTGCTGGAAATTCGGGCCAGCCTTTAAGTAACCCATTTATGAAAAAAATATTTATCATCTCAATACTGCTTTCAGCAGCTTTATTTATGAAAGCACAAACCCTCTTTGAAATCAGCATAGACTCTAATCATGCCAACGGCCGTGTATACAAAGGGCTTATCGGTAAAAAAATATTGCAACAGGATTCTACTTTCAAATGGTATAATGACAATCAGAAAGGCTATGAACCCGACTCGCAGATTGTACGTACTTTTTCGATGAACAAACAAAAATTGTCCTTTCTGATATTCGGTGGTACCTGGTGCGGCGATACGCAATTTATTCTTCCCCGTTTTTTCCGCCTTGCCGAAATGGCGGGCATTCCCGACGATGCCATAACTTTACTGGGTGTTGACAGGAAAAAAGAATCTGCCGGCAACCTGTCTGCCACTATGGGTATTACAAATGTTCCCACCATTATTGTACTGGTACACGGAAAAGAAACCGGGCGGCTGGTAGAATACGGAAAATCGGGTGTATGGGATAAGGAACTGGCAGATATAATTGCTACAGCCAACTAATTGCTTTCTTTATTATCATTAGGGCTGAACAGTGTTATGTCTTTTTCCTTCAGTATGCCGATAACAGCCATATTAATCTTCTCTTTTAGTGTGTCGAATTCCGTGAGAGAGTTGTGTGCTGTGAAATATTCTACAACTATCAGTATGCTGTTTTTGTTTATGTCTTTAAAGAATACACTGTAAGAGAGTATCTCATCTTTTTTTGTTTCCAGCATTTTTTTCAGGCTATCTGCCAGGCTTTGTATTTGTTGCTGAGAATTGGTAACAGCAAGTTCCAGTTTGACCTCGGCCCTTCTTTTGGTACGCATGCTCCAGTTGTCAACGATCGTATCCACCATTTGTTTGTTAGGGACGGTTACCAGCGTTTTATCGGCAGTACGGATACGTGTGCTGCGGAGCCCTATCTTTTCAATTTTTCCGGTAATGGAATTGACCTTTACGGTATCACCTGTAAAAAAAGGCTTATCAAAAAAAATTATAAAAGATGCTATAAGGTTTTCCAGGCTTTCTTTTGCAGCCAGCGCTAATGCAGCGCCGACAATGCTCAAGCCGGTAAGCAATTGCCCTACAGGCTGGTTGAAGCATGCTTTTACAATAAGCAGGATACCACCTACGCCAATGATTACTTTTAGGAAATCCCTGAAAAATACGATCAATTGGTTATCCCTGGCATCTACCGTGAGGTTTGCTTTCTCTTCCAGCACCATTGCTGCAAAATCCACCACACGTAGCATCAACCATGTAAAAGATAGGATAATAACCCCGTTGGCGATCCTTCCTATAATATCTTCGGTTGTATGGCCATATATGGAATAATGAAGCTCTTCCGGGAAATTAAGTTTGTCTATTGCAAATACGGAGATGAGGATTATAAGTACCCATTCAAGCGGTTCAACTACGAGGTCAATAAATGTTTTTTTATTGATACCGCTCCATATTCTTTTCAGTATACGGCAAAAAATGGCAGCAATATATCTGGATAAGAACCTTTTCAGTAATAGGGTGGCAAAGATAATGAGCGATACGGTCAGGTAACTCCTGATGGTATTACTGAAGATGGTCTGCTGTAAAAAATCCATGTTCAAAATTACTAAAATGAAAGAAAAAATGCTGAGCCGGTGTATTATTGTGCTTTATATATGTGAATCCCCGTATCATCAAGCGTATAAATTTTCCCGTTGTTTATTTGTACCTGCCGGGATGCTGCCAGTATACCGGGCAGGGGAAAAGTCCTCAGGTTAAATGACCCTAATTGATATTCGTACAGGCAATTTTCTCCAAAACCGTAAATAGTATTCCCTGTTACGCCTGTATGATGCCAGTGCAGGAAAGGTATCCGGCTTTTAAAGCTTCCATAGTAATCAAAAATATAAAAACCGGCATTGGGGTCGTAGAGATATACAAAACCATTACAATCAGCAATCTCTTCAGGGGAAGGGATAGTATCAAATAATGTTCTGAAGTCTACTGTTTCCATTATAGTGGTGCCATCTTCTCCGGCCTTTTTCAGGCGTGCGTCTCCTTCATCAAAGAGCCAGATATTATTGTCGTAAGACGGAGCTGCCGTATTAACGGTAATGATATTCTTTTTACGAAAGTTGATAACATTCCTTGCCGACAGAAAGCGGTCCATCACAGCAATAGTGGAGAAATTCTTATAAAACAACAGAATCTTGAGCGGGTTGGAAGCATTGATGGAACTGAGTTTTCCATACTGGCGAATATCATTGAACACAGCAACAGAATCGCCGTCGTTATTGATTTTTTTTAGTTGGTTATTGTTCTTGTCAATTAGGTAGATATTATCAAGGTTGTCTGTTGTGAAATAGCTGTATTCTCCGGGAATGGATTTAAGTAATGTAAAAGCAGGTTCATTTTGGGCAAATATTCTGGATGGCATCCCGATGCCCAGGCATAAAACAAAAAATGATATAAAATAACTGTGCCTCATTTTTCGAAGTACTTTAAAGAAGCATTTGTGCCATCAAAAACAACATAGCTATTATAGTTCATCCACTCACCGAGATTGAAATAGCGGCTGTTTTCTGCCAGTTTCCAATCAATAGGAAGATGCCTGTGGCCAAAAATAAAATAATCAAAATGCTCGTTTTGCAATATTTCTTTGCTATAAATAATAAGCCATTCGTTTTCTTCTCCCATAAACTTTTCTACATGCTGTCCGGCAGCTTCCCTGCTTTTTCGGGAAAAATAATTTGCCAGCCCCATACCTATCAGCGGGGGAAGTATCCCGAAAAGCCATTGGCAGACAGGATTGCGAAATATCTTTTTTAGGAATTTATATCCATGGTCACCAGGGCCCAGGCCATCTCCGTGGCCAATAAAGAATTTTTTACTGTGAAAAGTAAAAGTGGCCGGCTCAAAGTATACCCGGATATTCATTTCTTTTTGCAAATAGTCTTTCATCCACATATCATGATTGCCTACAAAAAAATGTATGGTAATGCCTTTGTCCGCCAATCCGGCAAGTGTACCTAAAATTCGTACAAACCCTTTGGGGACTACATGCTTGTATTCGAACCAGAAATCGAAGAGGTCGCCAACAATGAAAATCTGTTCTGCATCTGCTTTAATTGAATCCAGGAAGCGAACGATACATTTTTCCCTGTTCAAACTGGTAGCGGCATCCGGAGCTCCCAGATGGAAATCTGATAGGAAATATATTTTTTTTTGCGCTGGGTTGTCCATCTTTTCCGTTAAAATCCTTTCAATAGTTAATACAGGCAACTATCAGGAAAGAAATATTTCTTAAAGATAAAGAAAATCAGTTTGCATCTGTATCTACGAGGAATAAGTAAACTTCCTTAGGCCCATGGACTCCTGTTACAAGAGTCTTTTCAATATCGGCTGTACGGCTGGGGCCGGTAGCAAAAGTTATAAAAGAAGGTATATTGCCGGCATATTTTTCTTTTATGGCTTGTACAGCATCTTTAATATCATATACAAGTTGGTGGGTATAGGCAATACAAATATGAACAGGGGCATACACACTAACGGTTCTGCCACTTTCTTCGGCGGCACTTAATACAATAGAACCGGTACGGGCAACGAGGAACTCACATCCGGTAATAGCGGCATCGCAGGAAGCCAGGCTGATTGTATTGCTGAAAAATTCATTCCAGGCTGCATTGTCGCAATAGACTTTATTCCATTCTTTTTTTGTAATTAGTTGCCTGATTTGCGAATCCAATTCTTTTTCATCTGCACAAAAAGAGAATTTTCCCTGCAGGTTGGAGAATTCCTGGGCAAAAATAATACTAAGATCTTCTTTAGGCAATTGATAAACAGATGTAGTGCCTTCACTGTTGGGGAAAGGCAAAGGTACAGGGTGGCTCAATGCCTGCCTGATCCTTTTTAAAATATTCTCTTTTGCCAGCGAAACTTTCATTTCATTTTAGCTTTGAATTTCTTCACTGTCCGAATTGATATTATCTGCAGAAGCTTCAGTTTCTATTGCCGTATGTTCAATAACGTCTGATGTTTTTTTCTCTTCAAACGGCCTTTTGCCTATAAGCGTTTCGACATCGCTTTTGAACAGGACTTCTTTTTTTAGTAATGCCTGAGCCAGTTTTTCAACATCCCCCTTCTTTTCAGTAAGCAATACCAACGTTTTCTGGTAAGCTGTATCAATCAGCTTTCTTACTTCTTCATCAATCATTTTTCCCGTTTCTTCGCTGAAAGGCTTTGTAAATACATTTTCCTGAGCAGGGTCATAATAACTGATATTACCTACTTTTTCATTCATGCCGTATACAGTAATCATACTGTAGGCCATTTTCGTTATTTGTTGCAGGTCGTTGCTGGCGCCTGTACTTATTTTTCCGAAAAATATTTCTTCACTGGCTCGCCCGCCAAGGGTCATACATATCTGGTCCATCAACTGATCTGTATTATACAGGTATTGTTCCTTGGGGGTATACTGGGCATATCCCAGAGCAGCGGTGCCCCTGGGTACAACAGTAACTTTCAGGAGCGGGTATGCATGCTCCAGGTACCAGCCGCAGATAGCATGGCCAGCTTCGTGATAAGCAATTATTTCTTTTTCTTCCGGAGAAATAATTTTATTCTTTTTTTCAAGCCCTCCGATAACCCTGTCAATTGCATCCTGAAAATCGCTCATGTCAACGGCATCTTTATTTTTGCGGGCAGCGATGAGAGCAGCTTCATTACATACGTTAGCAATATCTGCGCCTGCAAAACCGGGTGTTTGTTCGGCCAGTTTATGAATATCCAGCGAAGAAGAAATCTTGATTGGAGTCAGGTGGACTTTAAAAATAGCTTCCCTGCCTACCAGGTCCGGCCTGTCAATGCTGATTTGCCTGTCAAATCGTCCCGGGCGCAACAAAGCGCTATCCAGGACATCAGGACGGTTAGTGGCAGCCAGGATAATAATGCCCAGATCTGTACCAAAGCCATCCATTTCCACCAATAACTGATTTAATGTGTTTTCCCGTTCATCGTTACTCATCATAACATTTTTCCCTCTTGCCCTGCCAATAGCATCAATTTCATCGATGAAAATGATGCATGGGGCCTTTTCTCTTGCCTGTTTGAACAAATCGCGGACACGGCTGGCGCCAACGCCGACAAACATTTCCACAAAATCGCTTCCGCTCAGGCTGAAGAAAGGAACTTGTGCTTCGCCGGCAACAGCTTTTGCCAATAATGTTTTGCCGGTACCGGGAGGGCCAACAAGCAAGGCGCCTTTTGGTATCTTACCGCCGAGCGCTGTATATTTTCTGGGATTTTTTAGAAAGTCCACAATTTCCATAACCTCTACTTTTGCTTCGTCTAATCCGGCCACATCTGCAAAAGTGATATTTACTCTTGAAGCTTTATCAAATAACGTTGCTTTGGATTTCCCGATATTAAAAATACCACCCGGCCCGCCGCTGCCGCCTCCGGGGCCCCCTACTTTACGCATCATCATTATAAACAAAAGCCCAATTAGCAATATCGGAAAAAGCGTGCTAATGATCTGTCCAAAAAGCTCACCTTCGTCATCGGGAGAATCGGAAACACGGATGACTGCAGGATTCTTACTATAAAAATCCCTCATATCTTCAGCAAATGTCTTGTCATCAACAATACTGAAATAAAACTGCGGAGGCGTGATCCGGGTGAGGTCGGTATTTTTTGGGTCTGGCAATAGCTGTTTGTAAAAATTTATTTTTTTAACCAGGCTATCTTGTTTAATAAAAACACGAACCAGTTTTTTGTTACGGATGGTTTTTATCTTGTCCACATCCCCGTTCTTAACCATATCGGTGAACTTCAATTGTGTAGTTTCAACACCCGCACTGTTTCCTCCCCTGAAATAGCTATATGCCATAATGCCTACAAAAGCAATAGCATACAACCAGTAAATATTGAATTTTGGCCTGCCTTTGGAATTATTCTCTTCGTTCGGAGGCATGTTATTCGGATTGAATTTTCGATTATTTTCCGTTCTTTTATCGTCTGTCATAATTGTAAAAAGTTTACAAAACCGGGTATCCCGGTATATTTTTAGGGTTTTATTCGTGTGCCATCATTGGCGCATCGCTCCACATTTCTTCCAACTGGTAGAATTTTCTCGGTTCGGGCAGCATTACATGTACCACAATATTCACATAGTCTATCAATATCCATTGTTGTGCCTGCCTTCCTTCCTGCTTGTAAGGGTTTTCGAGGCATTTCAATTTAACCTGTTCTTCAACAAAATCGGCAATAGCTTTCAGTTTGGTATGATTGCCCGCTTCACAAATGATAAAGAAATCTGCAACGGCTTCCGGGATATTTCTCAGGTCAAGGCTAATTATTTCTTCTCCTTTTTTCTCGAGAATGGCGTTTAAGATAACTTTAAAAATCTTACTACTTCTTGTCAGGCGGGTAACCCTTTTTGTTTTTTTTGCGGTGCCTGATAATTTCAATTTACTCAAATGTTATGCTATTTTAATTTTATATATTTTGCAGCCAGGGATTCTATGATATTTACTGTAAAATAATGCTAATTAGCTTTGTGTTTGAAAATAAGTTTTGCTTTTTTTCAAAAATACTATTTCTTTATCAATCATTAATCTTATGCCCCATAACAATCATTTGTTAAATATTCTGGACACCGTCGATAGTACCAACAACTATGCCATGCAACAGGTTTATGCAGGAATGGCTAGTCATGGAGAGGGCTTTATGGCTTTTTTTCAGACAACCGGCAAAGGGCAGAGAGGGCGGCACTGGCTGAGTGAAGAAGGTAAAAATATTGCTTTGAGTATTGCCCTGAAGCCTTCTCCTGTTACACTTTCCGGCCAATTTTATCTTTCTGCGGCTGTGGCACTGGGGGCTTATGATTTTCTATTTAAATAT
>CAZKPH010000085.1:0-8512 GCA_964554605.1 uncultured Ferruginibacter sp. | reverse complement strand
GAGGAAACTTCACACTTTCCAATCACAAACTTCAAAATGCAAGCCCACAATCAGTTGGTCTGTGAAGGCCGACAGTACTATAAATTGTACGCTTGAGAGAAAATTATCCGGAGAATCCGCATTTACTTCCTTATACACCCCTCCTATTACAGGACAATTTTCCAACAGGGATTTTACTTATACCGATACCTTCACCTCCCTGCCTTCCGGGATTGATATACAATACAGGATACGAATGGATATTGCCGCCGATACAAGTTTTTATCTTGACTCTGTATCCGTCAGTTTTCCTCAAGGCTGTAAAACTTATACATTTACAGGGAATGGCAATTGGACCGAACCCTCTAACTGGGCAGGGAATGAAATCCCGCCGGCCATTTTGCCTATAGGAAGCTGCATTATCATTGACCCTGTCATTGACGGTGAATGTATCCTGAATACTACCCAACATATCAGTTCTCAGTCCGGGCTTACGGTTATTCAGGGAAAGAAATTTCTTATCCCCGGAGACCTTATTATTCAATAAAGAAAATTATTTCTGCAAAATAGCCGTGAACATAGAATCAGCCTTCATTTCATATCCGGCTAGCAGTTTCCTGGAGAGAAGTTTTAATCCGAACGCCTTACAGATATGTTCCACATTCTCTTCGTTCTCTTCTTTGAATACAGAACAGGTTATATAGGCAATCATACCTCCATCCTGGAGATAAGGTAGCACATTTTCCACAATCCTACGCTGCCTTTGGCTGTAATCAAATATTTGCTTCGCTGAAAAGAAAGACAACTGTTCAGGACACCTTCCCCAAGTTCCGCTTCCGCTACAAGGCACATCGCAAATGATCAATTGCTGAGAGCTTATGGGATATTCCGAATGCGCATGCATGAGATCAGCTATAAAGTAATTGTAAGATTTGATCCCAGCCCTACCGAAACGTTTATGCAAATTCATTATAACAGAAGGGCGTATATCCGATACTGTTAAGTTAATCCGCTGGCCAAGTATATCAGTAATTAAAATTGATTTTCCCCCGCTTGCAGCACAACAGTCCCAGACATTAATTATATCTCCGTTTGCCATTGCCGGCACAACAGCTTCTTCCTTAAAATAATCAAAAACCTGCTGCGAACTGAAATCCTGGATAACGATATCTTTATCAACCGTAAACACATTTTCAATATTAATGGAAGGAGGCACTTCAACGCAATAATCATTTAAACATCTGTAAGGGACTTTTATTTTCTCTAATTTTTTCCTGGCACCCAGGTAATTCCTGGGACGTAACCTGATAAAGACATTAGGCTGTTGCAGAAAAGAAAGGTTGAACCTGGCAATATCAATCCCTTCGCTCAGTTCAACAGGTAAATGAAATATTTTATCAGTGTCAAAAAGCCCGTCCAGCAGACTGGTCTTTTTTGATATAGAATCACTTATATGCCTGTTCCAAAAAGGATTCATCTTTTCGAGCATCTCACAAGGTTCCTTTTCGCAAAGAAAATACCCCATTAGCATTGTATCCAGGGTTGTCCCGCCGATGGCACCATTAACAACCCGGTAATAATTAAAACACAACGAAGCAATGTTTTTCCTATCCCGGGAACCATATTTTTTATTAATTGAAAAAAAATTTTTCAGGTAAATAGAAAAAGGGGCCTCATTGGTAAAAGACTCAACGAGTTTTACAGCAGTACTTAAATGAGAATGATACACACTCATACAAAAATCCGGCAGGTCGCCGAAATATTTATTAATGTCCGCTAATTATTTGTTATTAATTTATCTCTAACAAAGATTTCATCGGGTCTTTTCCAAATAAAAGCAAAGATGGGTTTTCCAGCAGTTCTTTTACTTTTACAAGAAACCCTACAGATTCCCTGCCATCTATGATCCGGTGGTCATAACTTAATGCAAGGTACATCATGGGTTTTATTACTACCTGCCCGTTTACGGCAACAGGCCTTTCCTGTATTTTATGCATTCCCAAGATTGCCGATTGCGGGATATTGATAATCGGTGTACTCAATAATGAACCAAAAACGCCCCCATTAGTGATGGTAAATGTGCCCCCACTCATCTCTTCCATGCCGAGTTTATTTTCTCTGGCTTTTGTTGCCAACTCTACAATTTTTCTTTCTATTTCTGCCATAGACAGGCTTTCCGCATTCCTAATCACAGGAACGACAAGTCCTTTAGGAGCACTTACAGCAATTGAGATATCGCAATATTCATTAAATATTATTTTTTCCCCGTCAACCATGGCATTAACAGCGGGGAATTCCTGTAATGCATAACAACATGCTTTTGTAAAAAAACTCATAAACCCGAGATTTACGGCATGCTTTTCCTTGAAAATGTCCTTAAACCGAGACCGTATTTCCATAATTGCACTCATATCCACTTCATTGAAAGTAGTGAGCATCGCCGTAGCATTTTTTGCTTCAACCAACCTACGACTAACCGTTTTTCGCAGGTTACTCATTTTTTCTGTATGCTGGTTACGTGAAAATGCCGTAACAGCCGGATTCCTTCCGGGATTATTTAATACAGAAAGGACATCCTGTTTGAGTATCTTGCCTCCGGCACCGGTAGGTGTTATAACATTCGTATCTACTTTTTTATCGGAAATAATAGCTTGTGCTACCGGAGTGGCTTTAGAAGCATGAACTGGCAACGGTTCTGCCGTGGTTACATCTACAAGTGCCACATCAACACCCGAATTGACATTCGCAGGCCTAACAGCCTTATTATCAATAGTACAAACCACATCGCCAATAGTAAGAGTTGCCTCTTCTTCTGCAATTATTTGCAAGATGCCAGATTCTTCAGCATTGATCTCAAAAGTAGCCTTCTCGCTTTCCAGTTCAGCCAGGATATCATCTCTCTCCACCCACTCACCGTTCTTTTTTATCCATTTCACCAATGTAACTTCGGTAATACTCTCTCCAACTGATGGTACTTTTATCTCTATGGGCATAGTAATTTTTTAATATATTTTGCGAATTTCGTAAAAATGGGTAATAATAGAGAATTTAGGTGGCAAATAAAAAAAATATCGATTTTTTAATTTTTTAAAAACTTATGCTACCTTTATCGTGTCAATAATACACATTACGATTGCTTTTTTTTGAAGTATGAAAAAAAATGTTTCATGATAAAAAAATAAGCGTTACTTTTATTGTGTAGTAAAACAATCAGTTTCAGTTAATTCAAAAATTAAATTCATGAGTCGAAAAAATTTACGCTTCGCTTTATTCGGAGTTGGGATTGCGATAGCCAATTTTGCTACCGCACAGTTGTATATCGACAATGCGCAATTCTACATCCAGTCTGGTGCTACGGTAACTGTACAAGGAGACATTACCAGTAATGTTGATATTCAGGGAACCGGGAAGGTAATTCTAAAGGGTTCTGCCAACCAAAATGTCAATATGGGAGGTGCCAATATCCCCAATCTCGAAATTGACAACACAAGCAACGCCACATTAACCGGGAATGCCGGTGTCGTTGGCGATTTGTTATTTACCAACGGAGATATCCAGTTGGGAAATTATGATCTGAAAATGGGTAGCGCAGCTACTATCACAAGTGCTTCCAGCAGTAAATTTGTCGTTACCAATGGTACCGGCAGGCTTATTAAAGCGGCACTCGGAGCCACTGCGTTCACCTATCCCATAGGAAATACGACCACAACCTACAATCCTGTTGCAATCAGCAATTCAGGCACAGCTGATAGTATAGGTGTTAGATGCCTTACAAATGTACTTAGTACAGGACTTACCGGTACAGCATTTACCAAAGAGGTTGTAGATGCCAGTTGGAATATTACAGAAGCCGTTGCCGGTGGAAGTAACTTATCCGTTACAGCCAATTGGGCAACTGCTGATCAACTTACCGGTTTCAACATCGCCAAACCAACCGGCTTGTCTTATTATGTGACTACTCCTGCCGGAAGTGTGGGTTGGGATCTTTTAAATTCTCAGACAAGTGTAGCCTCCGCCGGGACGCCTAATTACAGCGTAACACGTACGGGAGTTACAAGCTTGGGTACTTTTGCCGTAGGTCAAAGGCCGGTATTAACACCGTTACTTGTTGCACCGAAAGTATTCTTACAAGGACCAACTTATAGTGCAGGCGTAATGGGAGACAACCTAAGGTCTTTGAACTTAATCCCAACTACTGAACCCTATTCCTCTTTAACAGGATTTACTCATTCCGGAAGCGGTGGTGGAGAAACTACAACAGCAACTGTCTTAGCCGTTACAGGTAATAATGCAATTGTTGATTGGGTTTTTGTTCAATTACATAATTCATCAACCGGTGCAGTTGTTTCTACAAGAGCTGCTTTGCTTCAAAGAGATGGAGATATTGTTGAAACTGACGGTGTCACTCCTTTAAGTATGGCAGGAAATGCTCCAGGCAGCTATTATATTTCTGTTCGGCACAGAAACCATTTAGGTGTGCGTAGTGTAGCAACAGTAGATTTGTCAACAGCAAAACAGCTTCAGTTGGTTATAACTTTACATCTGCACTTAGCCAGGCATTCGCAGGTAGTGTTTCAAACAATGCAATGGCTACTATAACTACGGGTGTTTATGGTTTATGGTCAGGGAATTCTAACGATGACTTGTCGGTAAAAATGACTGGGCTTAATGCAACAAGTAATGATTATTTGAAACTATTGAATACGCTTGGATCCAGCACAACAACACTATCCAATGTATATTCTAAACAAGACTTAAATATGGACGGTTCGGTTAAAATGACTGGCTTAAATTCTACAAGCAATGATTATCTCAAATTATTAAATACACTTGGATCAAGTACAACAACTTTAACTCAACCCACATTCTAGAATCACTTAGTAATCATTAAAAATATTATCATGAAAAAAATTCTAATAATCTCTATACTTTTCATCCTGATAAATTCTGTTGGATACTCTCAGTATTTTCAGGGAGGTTTCCAATTGGGTTCAGATGATACTCTTATCTTTAAAATGAAACCAGTTGGTGGAGACATTACTACACAGATTTCATATATTGAAACGGCTTTCAGGTTTCTCACTGCACAAGCCCCATCATTAACAACATCTGCACCAATCAGCAATACTGCATTCTTTGGTTCAGGGTTACTAATACAATCTCTCCCTCCAAACTATGTTGAAGGTGATTATACTTATATTAAGTTTGTACACAATACAGGTGTACTTGCCTCTAAAACATATACATCCGGAACTGAATATGAAATATTCAGGGTGAAGTTATCACAAACTCCTACTGTTGCTTTGGGAATTGAAATGGCTAGTAATCTTACAACTGAGAGTTATGTATTTGGTATTGTAGATGGAACAGGTGTTCTGATTGATCCGGGCGCTAACGATCAATTATACGGTACCGGTTTCTATAAATCAGGCGATGGCCAGTATGTTCCATTAGATCTTAACCCATCCCCGGTTAAATTCCTCGGTTTCTCCGCAACTAAAAAGGATCAGAGTGCTTTATTGAACTGGCAGATTGAAAATGAAGATGCCAATACCGCTTCTTATGTTATTGAAAGAAGCCTGAATGGCGTTGACTTTACTACACTGGCTACTATTCCTGCCAAGAATAACGGAATCAGCTTCAATAATTATACTTATACAGACAATAACCTTTCTACTGTCTTCAACGGAGTCGTTTATTACCGGGTTAAGCAGTTGGATAAAGACGGTAAATTCATTTATACCAGTATTCAAAGTGTTCGTTTTAGCGGTAAGGGTACTATTGTAAATATTTATCCGAATCCTGTTAAGAATATTGCCAACCTGACAATAGATGTTACTGAAGACACTAAATTGTCTATAACACTTACAGATGCTTCCGGTAAAGAAATAAATAAGCTTCAGATTCCTGTTACTACAGGTTTGAACACACACAAAATTGATATGTCTAAATTATCTGCCGGTACTTACAACTTACAAGTTCAATCTGGTAGTGAGATCAAGACAATTTCTGTTGTTAAAACAAACTAAAATAGGCTGAGCAAAAAGTGAATTTTAGTTTAAATGAAAATCCCGCAGTTACTGCGGGATTTTTTTATGAATACACTTTAATTAATTAACCCTCTATATAGAGAAAGCTGTTTGAACTAATTCTGCCTGTTCTTTGCTATGTACTTTTGAGAACCCTGTTGCGGTTGCTGCGCTAGCCGGACGACTTATAATATAAAAATTAATCTTCTTCAGGTTCATACGCAGAAAAGTTGCCGCTCCCATATTCAGCGGTTCTTCCTGTACCCAATACCAAATAGCCCTGCCATATTTATTGTATAAAATTTCCAGTTGCTTTTGCGGTAGTGGGTAGATTTGTTCAAGCCGTATGATTGCAACATCGCTGATATTTTCTTTCTGTTGTTTCTCTGCAAGGTCAAAATATATTTTCCCCGAACACATCAGTACTTTTTTTACCGAATCGGCATTGTTAATATATGGGTCATCGATAACTTCTTTAAATGACCCGTTTATAAACTCACTTATGTGGCTGTAAGCTCCCTGATGCCTCAAATTAGCTTTGGGAGAAAAATTGACAAGGGGTTTTCTAAACTGCCATTGTAATTGCCTGCGAAGTACATGAAAAAAATTAGCCGCCGTAGTAATATTGGTAACAATTATATTATTTTCGGCACACATCTGTAAGAAACGTTCCATTCTGGCACTGCTGTGTTCCGGTCCCTGCCCCTCGTATCCATGCGGCAAAAGCATTACCATACCATTCATCCTATGCCATTTGGTTTCGGCAGTAGCAACAAATTGGTCTACTATAGTCTGTGCGCCATTACAGAAATCTCCGAACTGGGCTTCCCAGATCACTAATGCATGAGGATTAGCCATTGCATATCCATACTCGAATCCCAGCACCCCATATTCGCTAAGCAGGGAATTAAATATCCTAAGTGGATGCTGCCCTTCAGAAAGGCCATTCAGCCGGTTATAAGGTTGATTCGACACCTCATCATGTATTACAGCATGCCTGTGGCTGAAAGTCCCCCTTTGTACATCCTGGCCACTCATCCTTACATCATTTCCTTCTAAAAGGATGCTGCCGTAAGCAATGAGCTCCCCTGTTGCCCAATCTATCTTTTGTTCATCTGAAAAGAGCTTTACTTTATCCTGTAATAGCTTTTCTACTTTTCGTATTGGCTTGAAACCGGCAGGTAATTTCATGATCCCGTCAAATATTTTTCGGAACAAATCTTCCGAAATTGAAGTGTCCGGAGATTTATCAAAATCATCTGGCCTGGCTCTACGTAATTCCTGCCACCAGAGTTCAGGTTTCTGAAATATATATGGCAGTGGATGTTGCTTTACTTCATCCAGACGTTCCTGCAGATCTGCGAGAAAACGCTTTTCCATTTCACGGGCAAGCTGTTGTGCATCCGGTTCCCCATTTTCAATAAGATACTGAGTATATACTTCTCTTGGATTCAGATGCCTGTCGATAAGAGAATACAAGTGAGGCTGTGTAAATTTAGGCTCATCACCTTCATTATGACCATGCCTGCGATAACAAACCATATCTACAAATATATCGCTGTTGAATTCCTGCCGGTAGCGGGTGGCGATCTCGGCAGCCTTGACAACAGATTCAGGGTCGTCCCCATTAATATGTAATACAGGCGCTTTAACCATTGCGGCCACAGACGTACAGTAATCAGTACTTCTGGCATCATCAAAATCAGTTGTAAACCCTATCTGGTTATTTATAACAAAATGGACCGTCCCCCCTACATAGTATCCCCGAAGATTGGACATCTGCAATACTTCATATACGATACCCTGGCCGGCAACAGATGCATCACCATGAATTAATACCGGTAATATTTTGCTGAAATTACTTTCGTATAATACATCCGCCTTACTTCTGGCAAAACCTATTACAACCGGGTCAACAGCTTCCAGATGAGAAGGATTGGGGCAAAGTTTAAGGTTGATTTTTTTTCCATCGGCTGTATCTACCTGGCTGCTAAACCCTAAATGGTATTTTACATCGCCACTGCCCATCGTGGTGTCGGGAATAGCAGTACCTTCAAATTCGCTGAATATTTGCTCATATGTTTTACCAAGGATATTGGCCAGCACATTAAGCCTTCCACGATGAGCCATCCCGAATACTACTTCCTCAACGCCATGCCCCGACGCTGTATTAATAATAGCATCAAGTGCAGGAATAGTAGTTTCTCCGCCTTCCAGCGAAAAACGTTTTTGCCCAACATATTTAGTATGAAGAAATTTTTCAAACATTACACCTTCATTTAACTTTTGAAGTATCCGTCTTTTTTGTTGTATTGAAACTGGCTCAAGCATTGCATTCTCAATGGCATTCACCAACCAGTTAATTTTACGACGGCTATTTACAGCGCTAAACTCTATCCCTATATGTTGGGTATAACATTTTTTCAGGTGTGCCACAATCTTGCCAAGAGGAGCCTTGCCCAAACCGACGAATTTCCCCGCTTCAAAAGTTGTGTCCATGTCTT
>CAZKPH010000084.1:0-8534 GCA_964554605.1 uncultured Ferruginibacter sp. | reverse complement strand
AGTTTGCCAAACAGCAAATATTGCATACACAAAATGTCATGGAAGGGCTCCGGGCCGAGTTGGCAGAAGAAAGCAGGAAATTGGATAGCAAAAGAAATGAACACGACCTGCTTAAGAGCCTGATCGACTCAATGGACGGATATCCTGAAAGTGTCAAATTCCTGCATAAGAACCAGGATTGGAATTATGGTGCACCGTTATTGAGTGATATCATTTATGTGAAAGAAGAATATAGGGCTGCGGTAGAAAATGTATTGGAGCCATACCTGAATTATTATGTTGTAAACAACCTGGAAGAGGGGTTACAGGCCGTACATCTTTTGGATAATAATAAAAAAGGAAAAGCTAATTTTTTCCTGCTAGATAAATTTTCCGATTTTGTTCCCTCTCATCAACCCGATGGCACTATTCCCGCTCTTAATGTTGTTGAGATCGATGGCAAATATGGAGAACTTGCAAAGCACCTCCTCGGTAATGTTTTCATCGCTGAGAATGAAGAAGCTCTACAGAATAGTAATGGTGCCGTTATTCTGGAAAAAAACGGGCGGTACGTAAAAGGGAAATATTCTCTTATCGGTGGAAGCGTGGGTTTGTTTGAGGGCAAAAAGATCGGGCGTGCAAAAAATCTTGAAAAACTTGCCGGGCAAATACTAAGCCAGGAAACCATAGTAAATGGGCTGAAGTCTGCAATTCAGGATAAGCATAACGAAGTAATTACTTACAATGAGCAATTGAAAGAAAATGCTATCAAACAGATTCAGCAGGATATAATTAATCTTACTAACCAGGTATTCTCACTACAGAACAAAATAGAAAACCTGCATCACCTGGAGGAAACGAGTAATGTGAGGGTGGCGGACCTGGAAGATCAGTTGCAATCTAATCATGATGCAATAGCCAGCACGAGAGACGATCTGGAAAAATTCAATACGCAACTGGAAGAAATATCTGCCAGGATGCAGTTGATAGAACAGGATTATGCCATTGCAGAACAGGAGTATAATTTTGCGACAGCTACTTTCAATGAAAGCAACCTGCAATTTACTAAACAACAAAGCAAGGTCGCTTCCTTAAAACAGGAGTTCGATTTTAAAAATAATCAGTTGCACGATTTGCAGGAACAGATAGAAACGAGTAAAGTGCAATTGGCTGAAACAGGCGTAAGCATTGATAAAACTGCTGCATCTTTGGGGGAACTGGAGGCTTTATTGGTTACACTCCTGCAAGATAAGGATGCTGAAGAAAGAAAATTGAACGAGGCGGATCAGGAATATTATAATTTAAGAAACATACTTACGGAAAAAGAAAGTGCCCTGAGGCTTAAACAACGGTCTAAGGAAGGTATTGATACACTCTTGAACGAAATTAAAGATAAGCTTACCGAACTTAAATTACAACTTGCGGGGATGAAAGAAAGAATGAGTGTTGAGTTTAAAGTTGATTTGGACAGTATTATAGATGAACCCCGTACAACCGATACGCCGCTGGAAGAGTTGCAGGAGAAGAATGAGCGCATGCGTAAAAGGCTCGAAAATATTGGGGAGGTGAATCCTACTGCTGTTGAGGCTTATACTGAAATGAAGAAACGGTATGAGTTTATTCTCGAACAAAAGAACGATCTGGTAACAGCAAAGGATAGCCTGATGCAGACAATTCAGGAAGTGGAGGCTACAGCCAATCAGCAATTTTTGGATACTTTTAACCAGGTTAGGGATAATTTCCAAAAAGTATTCAAGGCCTTGTTTACGGAAGATGATACGGCAGATATGATACTTGTGGATCCGGAAAACCTTGCGGATACTGCTATAGATATTGTAGCTAAGCCGAAAGGTAAAAGGCCGTCATCTATCGGGCAACTTAGCGGGGGCGAAAAAACACTTACTGCCACCGCTTTGTTATTCGCCATTTACCTGATTAAGCCTGCGCCATTCTGTATTCTCGATGAGGTAGATGCTCCACTCGATGATGCCAATGTGGGTAAATTTACCCAGATGATTAAAAAATTCAGTGAAAATTCCCAATTTATTATTGTTACTCATAACAAGATGACAATGAGTACAGTAGATGTTATTTATGGGGTTACCATGCAGGAGGCCGGGGTTAGTAAACTGGTACCTGTAGATTTCCGAAGCCTGAACTAACTGCTATATGAATGAATAGTTGCCCGGGTAGACCCCGGGCTTTTTTGTTGACTGAGCAAGGCTCTCCGGCTTATTTTTTGATATCTTGAAAAGCAATCGGGGAAAGTGTTTCCTATATATTACCATTAGTTTATTGTATGCTGTATTTATGTAAATTTACATCCTTGCAATTATGAGAAGAGGAATCCTATTAATGATATTTGTGGCCTGTCTTTTACAGGGATATTCCCTATTTGCACAAATACAGGTGCCGGGGAACCTGCCTTTACATCGAACATGCGGTACGGAATCTCCTGATGTGGTTTGGGAAAAATGGTTCTCTTCAAAAGTACAGGCTTTCAGGAATAGCAGGCTTGCCGGGAGGCCCGCTATCACATCCTATACGATACCGGTAATAGTACATGTAATACATGGAGGAAGTGCGGTTGGCGTGAATGATAATATTTCACTCGCACAGGTGCAATCGCAAATTGATATACTCAACAGAGATTATTCCGGCATTAATTCGGATATAGTGAATGTACCTTCGGAATTCCAGTCTGTTAAATCAGGGAATACGGGGATTCAATTCTGCCTTGCCAAACAGAATCCTAATGGGGTCGCATTGCCAGAATATGGTGTGGATAGGATTAACTGGCGTACCAGGGGTTGGAACGATCCGAATACATATCCGTCAGCAAACAGCGCTCAGGCCTTACGCTTGTTATTTTCCGATACAATCAAACCTGCAACTATTTGGGACCCTGCCCGCTATCTCAATATATGGCTTGTACAAATGGATAATTCAGGTATGCTGGGATGGTCTACTTTTCCGATCGGAACAGGGATGTCCGATATTACTGTTTCTCTTGAAACAGCGACTACCTCTGGTGTTGTAATAAACGAGAAGGCATGGGGGAATATTGGCACTGCTGCTTCCGGGAACTATAACCTGGGCCGCACTGCCACACACGAAATAGGACACTGGTTAGGGGTATACCATACCTTTCAGGGTGGTTGTGCAGGTACGGCGGATACTACTTGCAATAACTCAGGTGATTATTGTTGCGATACGCCTCCCGAGTCCACAAGTGATTTCGGCTGCCCCGCCACAAAAAATACATGTACTGAAACCCCCGTTGATCGCAATGACATGACCATGAATTTTATGGACTATGTCAATGATGCCTGTATGTTTATGTTTACGGCAGACCAGGCAACACGTATGCAGACAGCAATGATAAATGGTACATACAGGGTACCACTGAAAAATTCTGTTGTTTGTAATGAACTTCCCCCGGACCTTAGTATTACAAATGTCCAGCTTAGCCCTGTCTCTGTTACAGCAGGGAATATTGTTACGGCCACTTTCACTATAGTGAATAATGCTAACGGGAATGCTAACCCGAATTATGTTAATTTTTATCTTTCCCGGGATACTTTTTTAACACCGGGTGTAAATGGAGATACTTTACTTGACCAGTATTATGTAAACCAGCAGGTCAATGCTTTGTCACAAACTTCTACGCTGTCCAAACAAGTTAGCATACCCTCTAATCTTAATACCGGCACTTATTATATTTTTCTCGTTGCAGATGGTACTGGTATCATTGGAGAAACCAACGAAAATAATAATAATGCCTATACGCCTCTGAGTGTGGATTTTGCCTGTTCGCCCGCAGCATTGCCAACTATTTCGGCCGTAACATCGGCAACTCCTGTTTGTTTTAATGCTTCAGCGCAGGCTACTGCTCTTACTTATAGCGCTACTACCAACTCTCCTCTCACATATAGCATAGCATGGAGTGTTGTACCTTCAAACAATTTTTCATCTGTAGTAAATGCAGATATTCCTGCATCGCCCATTATTATCAATGTCCCCGCAGGTACTAATCCAGGTACATATACAGGAACATTGACTGTAAAGAATGCTAATGGGTGTGTTAGTATTGGTACAAGTTTCTCTGTTACGGTAAATCCTATTCCTACAATTACGTTAGCATCTTCTGCAAGTGCCAGATGTTTCAGCGAAAATACACAAACCACTTCTTTGCCTTACAGTGCCGTCAGTGGATCGCCTGTTACGTATAGTATTGCGTGGAATAGCTCTCCTGCCAATGTCTTTGCTGCAGTTATCGATTCGGCTTTACCTGTTAGTCCTGTAGCTATTACTATCCCCGCCGGGGCTTCTACGGGTACTTATTCCGGCCAGCTTACTGCAAAAAGTGCAGCAGGGTGTGTAAGCCAGGGATATACTTTTAATCTTGTAGTAAATCCTAATCCTGCTATTACTGTAGCAGCAAGCACCGCTAATGTTTGTTCATCATCAGGAGCGCAGGCTACAGCCTTGCCTTATACCGCTGTTACTGAAAATCCTGTTAGCTACAGTATAACGTGGAGCAGTTCTCCAGCAAATAGTTTTGTGGCGGTAAATAATGCAGCACTCACTGCATCCCCTGTAAATATCAGTGTACCCGCCGGGACAACTCCCGGAACTTATTCCGGTACAATCTATGTGGCTAATGCAAACGGTTGTACCAGTTCCGGTTCTGTGTTCACGTTACCGGTTATAAACAGTCAGGCTACAGTCATTGCACCTGATGCAACAGCGCTGCCTGTTTGTTTTAGCCAGGCAGCCCAGGTATCTTTCCTGCCATATACTGTGGTAAGCGGGTCGCCTGTTACTTACAGTATCGCATGGAATAGTACACCCGCCAATAGTTTTACCGTCGTTGCGGATTCGTCATTGCCAGCCAGCCCTATCGGTATTGCCGTGCCAGCAGGTACAGTAGCAGGTACATATACCGGTACTATTAAAGTAAAGAATGTTTATGGTTGCAGCAGTTCCGGTTCGGTATTTACATTGGCCGTAAATCCATTGCCGGCAATAACCTTAGCGGCGGCTGCCGCATCGAAATGTTATAATGCATCAGCGCAGACTACTACGCTTGCTTATAGCGCTGTCAGTGGATCGCCTGTTTCATACAGTATAGCGTGGAATAGTTCACCTGTTGCTGATTTCATCCCTATTACCGATTCTCCTTTAACCGGTAGCCCGTTTATTATTAATATCCCTGCAGGCACCAATGCTGGTACCTATACAGGTACATTAACCGTAAAGAATGCTAATGGTTGTGTAAGTCTTGCGAAAACATTTACGCTAACAGTAAATCCATTACCGTCAATTGCCAACGCATCCAGTATTGCAGGAGTCTGCTCGGGCAGTACGGCTACAACTACAAGCCTTCCTTATACGGCTGTTACCGGCACGCCTGTTACATATAGTATTTCATGGAGTAGTACACCTGCAAACAGTTTTGCGGCTGTCAATAATGCGGCGCTACCCGTTAGCCCGCTTTCCATAACTGTGCCTGCCAATACAGCTGCTGCCACTTATACCGGTTATATTACCGTAAAGAATGCCAATGGCTGTATCAGCACACCGAATAGTTTCACGGTACCGGTATCTAATAATCAAAGCACTACTATTACGCTGGCATCGGCAGCGTTGGGCGTCTGTTACAATGCCGCTTCACAGTCTGTACCTTTGGCTTATACAGCAGTATCCGGGAATCCGGTTACCTATAGCCTTACATGGAACAGTACACCTGCTAATAGTTTTGCTGCTGTTACCGATTCCGCACTTCCTGTGAGTCCGGTAAATATTGCTGTACCTGCTGCTACGGCTATTGGTACATATACAGGGTCTATACGTGTAAAGAATGCTTATGGTTGTATTAGTTCCGCATACAATTTTACTATTGCGGTTGGGGATTATCCTACTATTACAAGCAGTTCTGCCAGTACCAACAAATGTTTCAGTTCGTCTGCTAATACAACTACACTAACATACAGTGCTGTGACGGGATCGCCTAACCGTTATAGTATAACATGGAACGCCACTCCATCGAATAGTTTTGTGCCCGTTACAGATGCTGCGTTACCTTCCAGCCCAATTACAATTAATATCCCCGCAGGTGCTAATGCAGGTACTTATACCGGTAATCTGAAAGTAAAAACGGCATCTGGCTGCGAAAGTGTTGCCTCCAAAAGTTTTACGGTAAAGATTTATGCTTTGCCCACGATTGCTACTGCTATTTCTGCAGCCGGCCTTTGTTATAATGCTTCGGCTCAGGCTACCACATTGCCGTATTCCGGCTATACCAATTCTCCAACAACTTATAGCCTTACCTGGAATCCGGCACCAGCCAATAGTTTTGTTCCGGTTACGAATTCTTCGTTGCCATCCAGCCCGATAAATATTGCTGTGCCTGCTGCTACGGCGGGAGGTGTGTATACCGGGTATATAACCGTTAAGAATGCCAACAGTTGTGTTAGCCTGCCCAATTCGTTTACGGTAGCCGTTACCTCATTGAATGAGATAGTATATGATACTGCCGTTACAATTGTTTGCCCTGGTGATGTTGTAAATATTTCAGGGATTTTCGATTTCCCCGGGTTTAACAGGCAATGGAGCATTGCAGATCCTTCTGCAGTTGCAAAAGGTAGTTACAAACTGATTGTAAGTAACGGGAGCGGATGTGTGGATTCGGCTGTTATAATCGTACAGCAGGATATTGAAGAATGGCTGGGGAGTGCCAGCAGCAATTGGCATGACCCGCTTAACTGGTCGGACAAAAAAGTCCCCGGGGATAGTACACATGTTATCCTCATTGGCCAGCAGCCTAATATATGCACCATCAGTTCCGGTGATGCTGCAGTTGCTTCCGTGCAATTACTGAAGGGAGCCCAGTTGGCAATTAGTGATAATAATAAATTACTGGTATATAACTATGGGTGTGATTCTCTCCCTGCGCCGGTTATTGCTTTTCCGGAAATCATCACAACTCCTGTATCCGGTGTTACACAAAATTCAGTAACCACGGGAGGCTACGTTAGTGGCATACCCGCAAATCCGGTAACCGAAAAGGGCGTTTGCATCAGTACCGCTACTTTCCCTGATATATCAGGGAAACACACAACAGACGGCAGCGGTACCGGTAATTTTACTGCTGTTTTCACCACACTGGCCGCTAATACTACTTATTATATTCGTGCCTATGCTACTACTGCTGACGGTACCGTATATGGCGATCAGATAATTTTTTCTACACTCCCCTAATGTGAATTAAAGTAATAGGCCCAACATCTTAGTTTTAATGTATTTTTGATTATTCTAAAAGCATGTCAGCGGAAAAAATCATAAATGACTGGAAGAAAAAGAATTTCAAACCTGTTTACTGGCTGGAAGGGGAGGAGGAGTATTATATTGATAAACTGATGCATTTTGCGGAGCATAATATCCTTTCTGAGGAGGAAGCGGGATTCAATCTTTCCGTATTTTACGGAAAGGATGCTGGCTGGAGCGATGTTGTTAATGCCTGTATGCGTTACCCCATGTTTGCAGAAAAACAGGTAGTGTTGTTAAAAGAGGCGCAGCAGATGAGGGATATCGACAAATTTGAAAATTATCTGGAAAACCCGTTAGCTTCTACGGTTTTTGTTGTTGGCTACAAAGAAAAAACACTCGATAAGCGTACCAGGCTGTATAAAATCATTGCCAAATGTGGTGAAGTATTTCATTCTGAAAAAGTAAGGGAATATAAACTGGCCGAATGGGTCACGGAATACCTGCGCTCACAGGATATATCCATGTCTTCCAAAGCCATAGCCCTGCTTACTGACCATTTGGGGAATGATCTGAGCCGTATCGTTAACGAGTTGGAAAAGATTACCATTAATCTGGGCGACCGGAAAACAATCAATGAAGATGATATTGAAAAATATGTAGGTGTCAGTAAAGAGTATAACCTTTTTGAATTGCAGGATGCGTTGGGCAAGAAAGACCTTGCAAAAGCTGTTAGAATAATACAGTATATAGAAGCCAATCCCAAGTCCATTCCTATACAGATGCTACTGCCGGCTTTGTACGGATATTTCAGTAAATTATATGCAATATGCGGTATGCCCGATAAAAGCGAAGCGTCACTGCGATCCTTGTTCTATAACAATCCTTATGCAGTAAAACAGGCTGTGGAAACCATCAAAGCGTATTCGCTGGAAGGTATCGAAAAGGCTTTGTTGCTGCTTCATGAGTATAATCTTAAAAGCATAGGAGTAGGTAGCAACGAATCTTCGGTATCATCCTTACTGAAGGAAATGGTCATAAAGATAATCCGTTAAGCAGGGCCTGGGCCTGCTGCCGGTCTTTGTTGAGTTGATATTTTAATGCCTGAATATTCTCAAAGCGGGTTTCTTTTCTTAGCTGGCCCGCCAGTTCTATTGTCAGCGTATCCCCGTATATATCCTCGTCAAAATCGAAGATATTTACCTCTGTCATTCTTGATGTGCCGTTGACTGTAGGCCGCATTCCGATATTCATCATGCCCTTACGGGAAATGCCATCCTTAGTGT
>CAZKPH010000083.1:0-8548 GCA_964554605.1 uncultured Ferruginibacter sp. | reverse complement strand
AGTGATGTTGCGCCCGTCTTTCAGGGTTACTTCGTAAGCCCCGATGTGCTGTGTGATACCTCCGGCTTCACCGGCGATAACGTTGGTATGGCGGATATAATCCAATAAAGATGTTTTACCATGATCCACATGTCCCATAATAGTAACAATAGGCGCTCTGTGCTTAAGGTCTTCTGATGTATCTTCTTCTTCTTCTGTTTCCATTTCGGCGGCATCTTCTACTCCGATAAATTCTACTTCGTAGCCGAATTCGCTGGCTACCAGTTCTATTACATCAGCTTCGAGGCGTTGGTTAATCGAAACCATTATGCCTAGATTCATACATTTGCCAATTACGTCTGCAAAACTTACATCCATAAGATTGGCTAATTCGCTAACCGAAATAAACTCGGTTACCTGTAATTTATTTTCCTGAACAGCATCTGCACCCATTTGCTCTGCCAGTTCGTCACGGCGGGCTTTTCTATGCTTTGCTTTCAGGCTTTTGCCTCTGCCGGTAGCTCCGGCAAGTTTTGCCTGTGTTTCTCTTATTTTATCTTGTATTTCTTTGGCATCAATTTCTCTTTCTTCTCTCTTGGGGTGATGGTGATGAGGCCCGGTATGCCGGCCTTGTTTATTGTGGTTTTGCTGACCAGGCCTGCTTCTGTTGTCCTGGCCGCCGGGCCTGCCTTGTTGTTGCCCGCTGCCACTTTGTTGTTGTTGCCCCCCTGATTTTTTTTCAATAGGTATGCGCTTACGTTTTCTTTTATCATCAGCATCACGCCTTGGGCGGGTATCGTTATCAACCGGCAGTTGTATCTTACCCAGAATTTTTGGGCCGGTTAATTTATCAGCCTGTATATTTTCGATAATAGAAACCGGTTCTTCGGTATGAGGTTCTTCTTTTTCTACTGCTTTCGGTGCTTTTTCCTGCTTGTTTTCCTGAACTATCGTTTCTTTGGGTTCCTGCGGTTCGTTATCGGATTTTTCATCCGCTTTTTTAGTTGATTTTTTAGGCCGGGTAGATGAGTCTATTGCATCCAGGTCAATCTTCGTAACAATTTTCGGGGCTGCCAATTCCGGGATATCAAGTTTTACAACATCTGATGGCTGAGCCGCTTCTTCCGGTTGTGGTGGCGCCGCCGGGGTTTCTTCTTTTGGTTTTTCCTCTTTGGGAGGTGGCGGAGTCGCAACGGCATCTTTTTTCTTTATGGAAATATCTTCCTCGTCCCTTTTCTTCTTGGCTTCAACAGACCCCGAACCTTTAGGAAGATCAACCTGCTGTGCTTTTTGTTTAGCCGCTTTATCCTGTTGGAATTCTGTTTGCAGGACACGGTACATTTCTTCCGTGAGCTTTGCAGTAGGTTTGAGGTCGTCACTACTAAAGCCTTTGGAAGTAAGAAATTCAATAAGGGTATCCTTTCCTATATTGAACTCTTTGGCCGCAGCCATCAATCTTGGTGTATTACTTGGTATATCTGCCATTCTTTTATTTTAGGTCATGTATCTTAATTCTCAACAGTTGCCCGTGGCAACAAAAAGAAAATTTTTATTCTTTATCAAATTCTTCCTTCAAAATACGCCTCACATCCTGAATGGTTTCTTTTTCAAGGTCCGTTCTTCTTTCCAGTTCTTCTTCAGTCAATACCAGTACAGACCGCCCGGTATCGCACCCAACACGTTTTAACTCATCTATGATCCATGGTTCGATTTCGTCTGCAAATTCATCCAGGTCTATGTCAAATTCTTCTTCTTCATCTTCCGCATCACGGAATACATCTATTTCGTATCCGGTAAGTTCACAAGCCAGTTTAATATTAACACCCCTGCGGCCGATGGCAAGCGAGACCTGATCGGGTTTGAGATACACAGTGGCTCTTTTGTTTTCTTCATCAATTTCCATGCTTGTAATCTTGGCTGGCGTAAGTGAACGCTGGATGAGTAACTGAATATTGGTTGTCCAGTTAATCACATCAATATTTTCATTTTTCAGTTCCCTGACAATTCCGTGAATACGGCTACCTTTCATACCCACACAGGCTCCTACGGGGTCAATCCTGTCATCGAAGCTTTCTACGGCAATTTTGGCCCTTTCTCCCGGGTCTCTCACAATCCTTTTCACTACGATTAGCCCATCGAATATTTCAGGGACTTCTATTTCCAGTAATTTTTCCAGGAATACAGGACTGGTACGGGAAACAACAATCACCGCCTGATTATTTTTTAGTTCGACTTTTTTTACAACACCTCTTACGTTTTCGCCTTTTTTGAAATAGTCGGATGGTATCTGTTCTGATTTCGGAAGGATCATTTCATTGCCTTCTTCATCCAGTAGTAATACCTCCTTTTTCCAAACCTGGTAAACTTCTCCGCTTACTATTTCACCTACACGGTCTTCGTATTTTTTAATTAGCAGGTTTTTCTTCAGGTCATTAATACGGCTGGCCAGAGTCTGCTTACCGGCAAGGATAGCTCTGCGGCCGAATTCCTTTTGAATATCCACTTCTTCGTACAATTCTTCTCCAACCTGGTAATCCGGTTCGATTTTGATTGCGTCACTATATTCAATTTCAGTAAGTGTATTATAGATATCTCCATCTTCTACAATCGTACGGCGGCGAAAAATTTCAAGGTCACCTTTTTGGTCATTAACAATTACATCGAACTGTTCGTCACTGCCATATTTTTTCCGGATAAGTGTTTTGAAGACGTCTTCCATAACTTTCATCAAAGTTGGACGATCAATATTTTCCGCCTCTTTAAATTCCTGGAAGGAATCGATCAAGTTAATACGTGCCATATAGCTTGCCGGGTACTCTTTCATAAACCCTCCGGCCCGGGATTTTTATTATTGAATCAAAATACTATTAATACTTTCACCTGCCTGATATTTGCAAAAGGGATATCAAGTGTGGTCGTCACTGCTTTTTTATTTTTTCCTGTAGTCTGCTGAAGGGTGAGGCCTGCTTCATTTACCGCAATCATCTGCCCTTCTTTCTGAATTCCATCTATTTCCGTTACCTGTACTTTTCTGCCAATATTTTTTTTATACTGCCTTATCAATTTCAAAGGCTCGTCAATCCCGGGGCTGGAAACTTCCAGCGAAAAATTACCATCCGGGTACCAGCCCAATTCTTCTATCTTTTTATAGATCAGCCTGTTAAGCTTAACACATCTTTCAATGCTTAATCCAGAATCAGCATCCAGGTATATTTTTATATTATTAGTGGGTTTAATGCGTATTGATACCAGAAAAATATCTTCTTCTTCCGGTAAAAGGTTGGTTACCAGTTTCTCAATATCTGATATGATCGTTTCCTGATTCATGATAAATAAAGAAGGGAACGGAGCCGTTCCCTTCTTTTAGTCTTATTCCGCTGCAAATGTAGTAAACAAAAGCGAATCACCCAAACGAAATTCCAGATATATTACATCCGCTCCATTATTTATTCGCTGATTTTTAACAAACAGCCAGGCTTTTAAAATTATCTTTGCTATATGAAATTTTTAGAAGTTATTATTGAACTTTTTGGCCTCTATATTTTATATAAGCTCGTTTTCGATTTTATCATTCCTGTCGCTAATACTACTAAACAGGTAAAGAAACAATTTGGAGATATGCAGGAAAAAATGAGGCAATTTCAGCAGGACCAGCAAAAACAGCCTTCGAGCACAGCAACTCCTCAGCCAAATATTCCCGAAAAAGGAGATTATATTGATTTTGAAGAAGTGAAATAAATCAGGAGAACAGGTTTTCAATCCTTTCATCCGGCAAAAGCAAATGTGTGTATATGCCCAGCCGTTTTGCGGTTTCTATGTTATTCAACGAATCGTCTATGAACAATGTTTCGTCGGCTAATATCCCGGCATCTTCTAAAACATATAAAAAAGGCTCGGGGTGAGGTTTGCGAAGCCCGATCTCGTGTGAATAATACGCTTTATGAAAGAAAGTATCCAATAATGGCATACCTGTTTCTGCAGTAAATATCTTCTTAAACGCCCGGATATGTATACTATTGGTATTGCTCAGCAAAAATGTATTGTATTGGCTTTTAAGCTTCCCAAGCGTGATCACACTCTCTGTCCTGAAACTCAGCAGCATAGCATTCCACGCACTTTCTATCATGGCAATTGTTGTTCCCGGCTTACAAAAACCAGCAATCCGGGAGTAAAAACCTTCTTCAGGTATTTTCCCTGTCTCCAACTCTTCAAAAAGTTCGTTTGAACGGAACTGAGAAAAAAAATCATCGAAATTTTCAATACCAAGCTCCCTGAATGCGGCCGCAGTCTTGTGATAATCGACGTTAAGCAATACGCCTCCGAGATCGAAAATAATATTCCTGATGGTACCCACTTTTTATGCGCAAAAGTAGGGGTAAAACCCTTACATAAACATTACTGGTATGTATTTAAAAAAAAATCTCAAAAGATCAGTGTCTGAATCGAATGCGGCAATATTTCTATCGGGGCGGCATAGCCTTTTACCCATAAACTATAAGAAGCCCTGCCGGAAGACAGGTTCAAAACCACTACCGTAATCTTTCCGTCGGGGTTTTTAAATGCTGTTGCCTGTAACTGGCTACGGCTCGGCGTACAACTTATCCTCTTGGCTCCAGGCTGAATGAATTTGGAAAAATGGCCGATGTAATAGTAGGCATTTGTAAAAATCAGTTCGCCTGTTTGGATATTAGCGTGGACAGGTGCGAAACAGAAATTCCCAACATGATTTGGGCCTCCAGTTTCATCCAGTAAAATATTCCAATCGGTAAACCCAACCGTTCCGTTATTAAAGTCATTCAGCATATTGTTCGCATATTTTTCCCCCAACGACCAATCGTAATATTTTGCCGGGTTAAAACTTTCTGCACAACCTTCCGTAAAGAACAGATGCTTATCGGGAAAAGATTCGTGTACTCTTTTGATGTTCTCAAACATTGGCTGGCCCCCGCTCCAGGGCTCATACCAATGAAACCCTATTCCCCAAATGTATTTTGCCGCCCCGGGATCGCTCATATAAACTTCGCTTCGCTGATAGACCATATCCCGGTTGTGATCCCAAACTATGATTTTTGTGCCTGATAATCCCGCATTTTTCATAACTGGTCCCAAGTGGTATTTCAGAAAATCTTTTTCTTCTTGTGCCGTGTAAATACAGCTTTCCCATATTTGGCGTGCCATGGGTTCGTTCTGAATGGTAATACCCCAAACGGGAATACCTTCCTTTTGATATGCCTGGATAAACCGGGTATAATAAGAAGCCCATGCGTGATAATATTTCGGCAACAACCTGCCGCCATGCAGCATATCATTATTATCTTTCATAAATGCAGGTGGGCTCCATGGGCTGGCAAACAGTTGCAGGTTTCCGCCAGCAGCAGCAAATGCTTTTTTTATCAGCGGTATCTTATATTTTTTGTCATGTTCGATATTAAAACTTTGCAAGGAGCTGTCCCCGTCTCTGACATAAGTATAAGTATCACTGCTGAAATCGCAACTATTGATATTAGTCCGGGCAATTGTATATGCTATCCCAGACTGCTTATCAAAATATGCAGATAACAATTGGGCTTGTTTATCGGTGGGCAATTTGGCAAATGTTTCGGCTACAGCATCCGTCAATGCGCCCCCAATCCCTATAAATTGCTGAAAAGACCTCGAAGGGTCCACAAAGATGCAAATTTGGGACTCAAGCGGCTGCGGCAACCGGGAAAATGTAATGGTTCCGGACGGCGACAGCCTGAGTTCTGTACTGTCGGCGGTAGTATATACCGAAACTTTTCTTCCTAAAAGATTTTCAGAATCCCGGTTATCCTTTTGCGCATAGGAAAATCCATTTACCAAAAAAGTTAATATTACGAAATATCTTTTCATACAGCGTTTTTTATTAAATATTTCATTACCATACAAATGTGGCAACTGTTCCCGCCTGTAAAGTGGCGGCAGCCCATTTATTTTTAAATTTTATATTGAAAGATATATTTCCGGGGCCTTCATAAGCCACCAAAAGTACTTTTTTACCTTCCGGAGTAATTAGCGCTACGGACGAAATGCCGTTAATAACGGAACTAGATACACGAACAGACCCTTGGGGAATAAAACGGGAGGCGTGTGCAATAATATAGTAAGACACATTTCTTGTAATGGAACTCCCGATGGTGATGGCGCCCTTACATTCCGTACATCCCCCCGGGGTATGAGGATTATAATCGGGGTCACTGGCCAGGTTCCATTCAAGAGCCACTTTGCTCCAGTTCTGCATAGAGCCAATTACAACATTTTTTACATGCCAGATCAGATCTTCTTCAAATGTACCGTTAGCGCCTGTCCATTGTTCGGTAAAATAAATATCCTTATCGGGATGAGCATTATGAACTTCCGAAAGCGCAGATATTTCTCCTTCATAAAGATGGAATGCAGATCCGTTAATGTATTTTCTTGCCTCTGCATCATTTAATACCTCAATGGGATAAGCAGGGTTATTACAATTATGGTCCCAGACAATGATTTTTGTTCTGATATTTTCCTTTTGAAAAGCCGGGCCCAGGCTATTTTTTACAAAAAGAGACGCTTGTTGTGCCGTAAGGATCATACTGGGGTTATTTCCTCCATGCATGGGCTCATTCTGCAGTGTTACAGCATCAATATTAATACCATTGGCTTTCATAGCCTGAATAAATTTTACAAAATAACGGGCATACACATTGTAAAACGCTTGCTTCAGGCTACCACCTATACTATTTCCATTGTCTTTCATCCATACAGGCGGGCTCCATGGGCTTGCTAATATTTTTATCGAAGGATTTATGGCAATTATCTCCTTCAAAAGAGGAACAACATCTACAGTATCGCAGGCAAGGCTAAAATGAAGCAGCCCCGTATCAGTTTCTCCCGGGAGAAGATCGTCGTAACTAAACACTGAAGCATTAAGATCGGAGGCACCAATGCTAATTCGAATATAACTGACACCAATAGAACCCTCGCTTCTCCCGAACAATTCCTCTAACAATCCATTCTTTTCCGCAATATTCAAATGATTAATAAGATAAGCGCTGCTACCGGTCAATGTAAAGCCAAAACCATCTACTGACTGATAGGTTTGTGTTGAGTCTATTTCCAAGAAAGGAAATGTATTAGACGGATTATCAAAAGGCAACATATCCGGTTGCCTTTTAAGCAATTGGGAACGACTGGCAGTAGTAACCCACTCTTCCGCCTGCATTGTCCCGTAACGAACAGCGCCCGGGCTGGTTGTTTTCTTAGAACAGGAGATTGTTGGAAGAATTACAAATAGGAAAGCAAAAGCTGTTAGCAACAAAGCATTTTTATTCATTGATGTATTTTTTATTTATGACAACTCCAAAGCCATAAAAACAGTTCTTTTTCGGCAAAAGCGGCATCCCAACTATTATGATCGGCTTCAGGATAAATCGTTAACCTGATCGAAGCACCTGCTTTTTTTAAGGCATCTGCTATCTGAATGGAATAGAGCGGATCAACGATTTTGTCTTTAGCGCCATGAAAAATCCACCATTGTATTTTTTTAAGTTTCCCTGCAATAGACGGATTCGCACCTCCGCAAATAGGAAAAGCTGCGGCAAAAAGAGAAGGGTTTCTTCCAACCAATTCGTATGTCCCCATGCCGCCCATCGAAAGTCCGCCAACATATATCCTTCCTGCCTTTACAGGATATTTATGCCGGATGTGCCTGATCAGTTTTTGTAGCATATACATCGGAACAGTAGGTTTTCCGCCTGCCTGGAATGAAAATATCTTCTTTCCCACAACAGTAGTGGAATCAATATGTACATTGCTCCAGTAATCGTTCTTCCTGCATTGTGGAAAAACCACAATTGCAGGATATTGTTTCCTTATATCCGCTCTCAGAAATAAAGATGCCCCGTGAATCAATTGCTTTTCATTATCGTTGCCCCTTTCTCCGGCACCATGCAGTACAATAATTAAAGGGTATTTTCTGCCGGGATCATAATTTTCCGGAAGAAGCAGGCGGTATGGCAGTGTATCGTTGCCAATAATCAATTTATTCTTCCCGTACAAGGATAGGTTTTCCTGCGCCTGGGATTGGGAGAAAAATAAACAGAATAAAATAAGGACAAATAGTGGCTTTTGCATGTCTTAATAATTGAGCAACTAAGGTAAATGAATGAACAGGATATCAATGCCTTTTCTTTCGGCATGCTATTAGACACCCGGAAGCCGGTAAACTACCTAAAAGAGAAAGATTTTTTTTTAAATAAAATACTGAGAGGCGTTTTTCAAAAAAATCCTTCTCTATAATACAGGCACATAAATATGATTATCAGTTATTTTCCCAAAAAACAACGATGCAGTTGGGATAAGTATACCAATAAAATAAAAACAGATTTTTTATTTCGCCGATAATTGTTTTTGCTTACTTTTGCCTCCGCTATTTTTGCTAATAAGTTAGCCTGTAGCTCAGTTGGTTAGAACATCCCAACGTATCGTCGGGATAGCCACTCCAAAAGAGGCGTGTTTTTTGAACGTTTCCTTTGTTTGCAAAGCAAATAAAGTTTTGGATATTACTTTCTTT
>CAZKPH010000082.1:0-8590 GCA_964554605.1 uncultured Ferruginibacter sp. | reverse complement strand
CAATCAATGTCAAAACATCGTTTTCGTCAATTTTATTACTGATAATTATCAGTAATCACGGTTTGCAATCGATTGCATTGTAAAAAAAGTATCAGTGTTTCTTACAACAAAAGGTTAAGGCATTCATCCCGCCTGCCAAATTTATCTTTCGCTCCATGAAAAGAATTTTAGATTTTTGTAAAAAAAACAATGGATATCGAGACCCTGCGGTCATACGCTTTGCATAAGCCAAAGGCAACGGAAGAATTCCCTTTTGGAGATGATACACTGGTTTTCAAAATAAAGGGTAAGATATTTTTACTCGCAGGACTAGACAACTATCCTTTGCAGTTCAATGTTAAGTGCGATCCAGATCTGGCTATCGAACTTAGAGACCAATATCCTGATCATGTTTTGCCAGGCTATCATATGAATAAAAAACATTGGAATACTATCATTGTCGACGGACACCTTTCTTCACAATTTATCCGACAAATTATCGATGCTTCTTATAATCTTGTATGTGGAAAAAAATAGGCGGTACTACCCGAACACTTCGCTGTTAATAGCCTTACGGTCATACCCATACGCAATAAGTATATCTTTCACAGAATCCACCATTTCTTTCCATCCACATATATAAAATTCCGCTTGTGGTAAGCTAAGCCCGGAAGGCTGTTTTTTACTTCCAAGCAAATTTATGAGCTTTTGCTGTACAGTCTCCGGTTTTATCACCGGTATATAACACAACTCCGGTATAGCCGAAGCCGCATTTACAAATTCTTTATGATAAAGTAATCCGGAAATCTCTTCGGCACCATAGATCAGATATAATTTTCCACTGTTTATTTCGGGAGAAGTATTGTGTATCCAACTGCGGAACGGCACTACCCCCGTTTGTTCGGATATGTAAAATGTATCGCAGTCAATAATAGAAGGAAGAGTAAAAACGCCGGCCGGCCCCCTGAATGTTATTTCACAGCCTACAATAAATGCTGCAAATATGTATAATGACCCTGATCCTTTGTGGTTGGTTTCAATGCAGAGTTCAAAAATATTTTTTTCCCGGTCAATTCCTGCTATAGAATAGCTTCGTAAGCGCTTATTAGGCTTCTCATGTATAGGCAGGTCAAGCGTCACAAACTGGCCGGGTTGCCAGTAGCTCAATCCCGAAGCTTGTATTCGGAAATGGCGTGTGTTTTCGTTAAGCTGTTCGATACCAATAATTTTTCCTTTCTGCCAGGGTTGCAAAGCCATATATTTTTCTTTAGTCAGTAATAGTTTTATTCCCCTTCGATACGAAAATGTATCCCGGGATTAACATTCACGGAAGCTCCGTTTTCTACCCTGATACTACGCACCGATACATCTGCAGGCACATTCGGATAAAACGGTATTCCGGCTGGAATGATTACATCCGAATACTGATCGGGAATTATTCCGCAATTCCAGTTTCCCGGATTCAGCCAATTACTATCCGATTGGCCACTCCATATAAAAGTGAACCGGAGTGCCCGGTCATAATCAGGGCGGCCATCTACTACGCACCGGTAAACATATCCTGATGCCGAAGAAGCTAGCCCTGTTATTTGTAATGAATCGGTATTAACGCCTGTATAATTCACACCGGCCGGAACAGCTACAAAACCAGAACCGGTATTAACCTGCCATTGATAGGTATCGGCACCTCGATACGCTGTAAAACAAATAGGGACGCCAGGACAATTCATCACAGATACAGGAGATGTTTCGGCGCTGCCAAGCCAATACTCACTAAAAGCAGTAACAGGAAATTCTGCATAGTATCCATTATCATACGGCACCACATCCACATCGGCCGGTAGAAGCACTTTATACCTGCCTGATACATTATCTTCTAATGAAGCATCTTCAGTAATGCCGGAAAAAACAGTAATGCCAAGCCCAAAAGCATCTTCCGGCAATCCGCACGTATCACAGGGTGGCGCTGCCAGCAAAGCGTTTGCATCACTATCTGTAAAGTATAAACGCAATGTAGCTGTATCTATGAATTGACAGGAAGGCCTGATAACAAAATTTTTACCGAGGTAATATTTCCCGTTCCCATTTACGATATATGTATTCTTTGGGAAAACATTTACCTGTAAGCTCCCGGGCAAGCCCTCATTAGTCTTTATTGATACAATACGGCTGTTATTATTTGTAAAATGATACCACCCAGCTGCAACACTGTTTCCTGTTGCAGCTACCGAAAGCGTATCGCTATATACAGGTTGCCTGTCGAATATATGCACATCATCAATCCCCACTCCATCTTCCGTAACGCCAGCATCACTGCTCAAAACAAAACGAAAACGAACCACAGTACCGGTTACAGGTATCTCCCTGCTGGCCACATGCCATCTTGTATTTGAAAGCCTCCAGTTATTGGCGGCTAAATTATCATACCAGTTGGTACCATTGCCATCTGCCGCACCCAGACGGTACCAGTTGGCACCGTCAGTTGTGTATTCAACCCATGTATAATCATAATCCTTTTCAACTTCATAGATATGGGCAAAAGACAATACAGGATGAACTAATCCGGTAAGATCAAAACATGGAGTATACAAATAAGACACCTCATTATTATTATAGTGCCCGGAAAGATTTGTTACCCATGCCCTGTTGCCATTGGCAGATTTATGAATAACAGTTTTCAATGGTACGCCCCATTGCCAGGATGTATTCTTCCCTTCTGTATAATAACCCCCATCACTATTTTCAAAACGTTCTAAATATGGGAAAGAAATAACAAGCGGTACACTATGTACCTGATAGCTAACCGTATCGTTTTCCGCATAATCATCACCGTCATAATGTACCCAGGCTTGTATATTGTATTTTGCGTAGGTAGAAAGATCTGCTCGCTGTGTAAAATAGTAATCCATCGACTGCCCGGCATTTAATGAATCAATTATCTCGGTTATAACCTGCCCGTCATTAATCCGGTACCCGACAGATATATTATACAATACAACGGAGTTATAACTTTTCAAATGTAAGCCGATCAGTTGCTGTGCAGACAGGCTACAGCCAGCCCTATCGGGAGAAATTATTTTCACGGCGGCTATATCATTAATCGCTTCTTTTATATGCAGGTCATCAAAAGTATATCCATCGTCAATATCTTCATCCGGAACGGCAGTATTGGCAGAAGTATTTCCCTGCTCTCCCAGTTTTACCTGGAAAGTACTTGTCATTTGCTGAGATGGGGATGCGTTTTGCAAAACATCATTTATATTTATCAGGGCACGTTTCCAACCGCCCGTTTCCGCCTGGTTTGCATAGAGGTCATAAGCCTGCACCCATGGGTCATTTTCGCTGCCACGCAGCCATATTTTATTCCCGGAACCGGTATCTTGCCCGTGATTACGATAATAAATATCTAATCTTAACTGCCTGGCTGATAAGAGCTGAAGGTTATATGTAAGAATCAGGCTATCCGTAACAGGGTTTTCACTATAAGGGCTTTGATCCAGAGTCATAGCACGGTTGCCGGACCGGGAAAATCCACTGTTTACAAATGTCCTGGCCCTTCCGGTTACAGCATCGGTACAGAAATCCAGCGCATCATTGCCTGCCAGTCCTTTTATTGGAGCAGTATACGTATTTGTATCTGTTGTTTCAAAACCTTCAGTTAGTGGCAAAACGGTTAATGGCGTATTTTGTAAAAGCGATACATTTTTATATGCTGTATCATTTTTGTGATTGGGATCATTGGCTACATTCACCCATACCTTGAAGTGATAATGAAACCCATTGCTGTCGCCCATGAAAGGCGTAGTAAAGCTATATATATAGGATGCCCCGGCAGCTATCTGGTCATGAATAGTTTCTGTAGCACTTCCACCTTCGCAACTATACGATACCGTAAACGGAACTGTAATTGCGGCCTGTCCCAAATTCTTTATCCGTACCTTCACTGCACTTGTTGCGTTTGCAGCATCTGCGAAATATTGCCTTGCTGTCTCAGGCTCGAATACGGTATCCACCAATACATCGTAATTATAATTTGCATCAGCACAGGCACCCCCATTGGGTAAAACGCTTTTTGACAAAGAACGCCGGCCGAAAGAAGTTCCTGTTTTAGCCCTTACGCCCATCCAGTAAGTATTTGCCGTTTTTAGTCCGGAAAAAAGGAAACTGGTATCGGAAACTGCAGCTACAATACGCATAGTATCAACATCCAGTATCATTACATCATAACCTGTTGCCCCCGGAATACTATGCCAGGAGATTGTTGCGTACCCCGGGCAGGTGTTGGAAATATCTATTTCGGGGCGTCCGATAATTGTAAACGTATAATCACTTATGTCCGACATTCCTGAATTATTATCGGAGATACGAACCAGAGCCTTCCCTGTGGCGACAGAAGGAACAACCCAATTATACAACCTGGAACCTGCCGGGATGTTATTATCAATAAGTACCCATGTAGTGCCACTGTCTGTCGAATATTCCAGTTTCAGTTTTGCCAATACATCAAGCCCCGTAGTACTCCATCTTATCGTCTCTACATCGCCAGGGACGAATGTTTCTCCGCCGAATGGATATTCTACTACTATTGAAGGCTTCAGCAATTCATAAGTAATAAAATAATGCTGTGGCCCCGAAGGAATGGAATAACCGTTTACCTGTATAGTGTAATTTCCCTGAACCGGATTTTTGATTACTACCTGTTCAATATTATTTACCCTGTCCAGCCCTTCAAAAGCATAATCATTAACGTTAGCTGGTGTGGAATTCAATATCAATGGATAATGAACAACAGAAGAAGGGTCTGACACAGAAACATCCAGGTCATTCACCAATGCTCCAGGAGCCGTTAGAGAAGCTTCTTTATCCGGCCAGTATAGTAACACCTTCATTTGTGCCGTTCCGGCAGGTACTGTAATAGCATATTGATGAGATATGCCCTGGGAAATCGTATCGGGAAGATAGCGATTACTATCAATCACATCAATTGCTCTGCGAATATTGATCATGCCAAATCCGTAGGTATAATCCGGGCCGGGGTTCCCAAGATCTTCCGCCGTATTGCAAATAATTGCTTTCATGAGGCTGCCGTTCGGATCATTTCCTGCGTGAAGTTTTCGGTAACGTTCATACATCAATGCAAGCGAGCCTGTCACTACTGGTGTAGCCATGCTTGTACCACTGGACAAAGCATACGTATTGTACGGAGTACTTGACAATACATTCCACCCCCCGGCGCATATCTCAGGTTTGATCCTGCCGTCATGCAATGGCCCCCGACTGCTGAAATATGCTCCTGTATTATCCTGTGCTTTTACAGCACCGACAGTCAGTACGTTCTTGGCACTTTGCCAACCCGATTTTACGGTTCCAAAGAAAGCCGGATAAGGTGAGCAGGTAAGGCTCCCGTCATTGCCAGCGGCAACGACATGCATAAGTGGTTCGTTTCCCAGCAATTGCCTGTCTGCATAACTACTCATTGCATCATATTCGCCTTCACCCGGACAGTCATTATCAACCGAATAATAGGAGTTGTTAGTAACAACCATGTTATAATCTGTACGGTACACAGGCGCATTAGTTATGATATCGCTGAAGTACTGGGAAACGATGGTTGCCTTTGGCGCTATTCCATGATTTTTTATATCCAGAATACCTGCTCCTGCTGTAGTACCGGAGGTATGCGTACCGTGTTGCTGAGGAATCCATGGAGTACGATTGATGAGTCTTCCGGCAAAATCGATATGCGTAGAAATATCTGCATTATCGCCTACTCCTACTGTTACATTTTTACCACTTAATCCCTTGCCTTGCGGATGATACAGTCCACTGATACCCTGATTGGAAACATTTACATAATTAAGTGGTTTGTCACTAAACTCCTGCAGGCTGATTCCTATAACAAAAGGCAATGCAGCAAGCTTTTCCACTAATGCCTTATCCGGATAAATAAATACCATTCCTTCCCTGTCAATTTTGGAAAGAACAATATTAGCTCCAATCTCCTTAAGCGCTTTCTCAACAGTCTGCCTATCTAGCGAGGCAAAATAATTGATAACAAAATACTTCCCGTTCTGCCTGATAAGCGGATCAAAATATGCGATTCTGTGGTCTACCTTAAGGCCTCCTGGCAAAACATTTACGGATACGATACCATAATCCGTCAGCGACGACAGGGAAATATCCCTTTTCAGCGAAGCCATATAAGCATATCCTGAAATATACTCTTCCAAATAAATACCGGCAATCTCCATTTTTTGCCTTGTGTCCAGATCAGGAATTTTATCCAATTGTATAAGTACATAGTAATTCTTAAGAAATAACCCTGCCGATATCCTTTTCTTATCAAAACTGCCCCGGGACAACCTGTTGCCAGGTTTTAAAACCCCATTTCGCAATTGTATATCTGGCAACTGCTGAGCGTATATGCTCATATCTGCCAGCAGTGACGTAAACACAATTATTATAATAGTAATGTATTTCTTCATGGTTACTATTTCCGCTTATTTTTAAAGTTAATAAAGATTGTATTCAGAATGAATTATTTGTAAATATTATCCATAAAAGGTTCATTTACCTTTAGAAAAATGTTAATACAGATTATTCTTTAATGTCCTTTTGCTTAATTGTATCTTTGCATCGATGAACCTGGAGGTGCTGAAGAAAGAGTTCGAAAATAATTCCCGCTGTTCTTCAATAGTGGACAGAATTTTATTGCCTGAAACCAAAAGCGTAATACATCTTCCCGGCCTTCAGGGCAGCTCTCCCGAATTTATATTAAATGCCATATTCAACCATCCGCGTACCAGCGGGCTGAACCATCTGGCTGTTTTACGTGATGCCGAAGAAGCCGCTTATTTTCATAATACGCTGGAAAATCTTTCAAGTGCTTTAGATATTTTCTATTTCCCATCCTCCTTTAAGAATAAAAAAAATTATAATCTTCTCAATAGCAGCCATGTAATGCTCAGGGCTGAAGCACTGACGAAAATAGCGGGAGGAGGCAATAAAAAAATACTCATAACTTATCCGGAAGCCCTTTTTGAAAAAGTTATCATACCGCAAAAATTATCAGCTAATATAATCAGCATAAAACAAGCCGATATGCTTGATATCAATAAGCTTTTGGCCGATTTTGCCGGTTATGGTTTTGAAAGAACGGATTTTGTTTACGAACCGGGCCAGTTTGCCATTCGGGGAGGCATCATGGATATTTATTCATTCGGAAATGAAAAACCTTATCGAATAGAATTGTTTGGTAATGAAGTAGACAGTATAAGGATATTCGACCCGGAAACACAACTAAGCGAAAGAAAACTCCTCCATGTAAATATTATCCCCAATGTTGACTGCCTGTCTGAGCATATCAATGTTGCAGAATCGGATAAAATCTCGCTGATAGATTTTCTTCCGGAAAATACTATAATCTGGCTGCGTGACTGGGGCTTTATACGGGAAAGGATCGAACAGCAGGAAGAAGACCTTTCTCTTTTCCTTTCATTAAAATTATCTCTTGGCAGAAACCCTTCTTCCGCAGAAGAGGAAGTGGAGTTAAATATTAAAAAGAATGTCAGTAACGGTGATTTTGTAAAAGCTTCGGATATGGAAGCGCAACTTCGAAGCAATACCATCATTGAAATGTCTGACAGAAGTTATTTTGCTTCGCAAACGAATAAAGGAAATACTATTACGCTTAAGTCGGATATACATCCGCAACCATCATTCAACCGCCAGTTTGAATTACTTATCAAAAACCTGAAAGAATACGAAGAAAGGAAATATAATATCTATCTGTTTGCAGACAATCCACGGCAATTAGAAAGGCTGCATAGTATTTTCACTGACCTCAGAGCCGAAATAAATATAATTCCCATCGCCACGTCTATACATGAGGGTTTTATCGACAATGAACTTAAGGCCGTTTGTTACACAGACCACCAGGTATTTCAACGATATCATAAATACAAAGTAAAACAGGCTTTTAGCAAGAATAAGGCATTGACATTGAAAACTCTTCGGGAACTACAACCCGGAGATTATATTACCCATATCGACCATGGTGTTGGTGTCTATAGTGGCTTGCAAAAGATTGAGGTGAATGGAAAATTACAGGAAGCAGTAAGGATACAATATAAAGATGGCGATTTACTTTATGTTAATATTTCCTCCCTCCATAAGATTGGTAAATATAGCGGCAAAGAGGGTACTATCCCTAAAATGAACAAACTGGGCAGTGATGTTTGGAACAAACTGAAAGAAAAAACCAAAAAGCAGGTAAAGGATATAGCCGCGGATCTCATAAAATTATATGCACAACGCAAAAGCATGGACGGATTTTCACATTCGCCCGACAATTACATGCAAACAGAACTGGAGGCTTCATTTATTTATGAAGATACTCCCGACCAGGCAAAGGCCACTGAAGATGTAAAATTTGATATGCAAAAGCCTTCCCCAATGGACAGGCTTGTTTGTGGCGATGTGGGGTTTGGCAAAACGGAAGTGGCTATCCGTGCTGCTTTTAAAAGCTGTTGCGATGGGAAGCAAGCCGCAGTACTTGTACCAACAACCATACTTGCCTACCAGCATTATAAAACATTTGGAGACAGGTTGA
>CAZKPH010000081.1:0-8634 GCA_964554605.1 uncultured Ferruginibacter sp. | reverse complement strand
CCCAAAACACTATGGGTCAAAGGAAAAGTATTTGACAGTAAAACCCTCAAAGGCCTCCCTTCTTCGGTTGAACTTACCGAAATGGACTCCAGGATGCTCATCAATAAATTGCAGACTGATGAAGATGGCAACTATCTTACCACACTTCCTGTTGGCAAAAAATATATTTTTAACGTAAACAGAAAATCGTATTTATTCTTTTCCGAAAGCTTCGACATGACGGATATAGCATGTGATACTGTTTTCACTAAAGATATTCCGCTACAGCCAATCGAAGCAGGTGCTGCAATTGTTCTAAAAAATATTTTCTTCGATACAAAAAAAGCTACTCTCAAAGATGCCTCTATTACAGAATTGAATAAGGTAATTCAACTCATGGTAGATAACCCCCACCTGGCAATTCTGATCAGCGGCCATACAGATGCCATTGGTAAACCAAAAGATAATCTCGAACTTTCCAATGAAAGGGCTCTTGCTGTAGTGAAATATTTATTGGCAAGCAGACAAATTTCCAAAGACAGAATCCAGTATAAAGGATTCGGTGCCACCAAACCTGTTGCAAAAAATACAACTGAAGAAGGCAGGGCTTTAAACAGAAGAACAGAACTATCTGTTATATCGAATTAATTTTTTGTTTAATATTGTTCATTAACTTATTGATAATGAACAATGAATTATTATATAGGATTGCCCTAACCAAGGTGCCCAATATTGGCGATGTACACGGGAAAGCCCTGATAAATACACTAAGCAATGCGGAAACTGTTTTCAAAACCTCAAAAAAAGATCTTGAACATATCGACGGTATTGGCGAAATAAGGGCTGCCAGTATTAAAAAATTTGAAAACTTTGAAGCCATTGAGCAGGAAATCCTTTTTTTGGAAAAACATAATATTAGCGCCTTGTTCCTTACAGACCCTCAGTATCCCAAACGTTTACTGAATTGCTACGATAGCCCGTTGATGTTATATTACAAAGGCACGGCAGACCTTAACCACGCAAAGATCGTCTCTGTTATCGGCACAAGAAATAACTCCGAATACGGCAAATACTGCTGCGAAAAGTTGATCGAAGACCTCAGTAAAGAAAGTATTATTATCGTAAGCGGACTGGCATTCGGTATTGATACAATAGCACATAAAATTTCTCTGAAATATAATTTGCCTACAATCGGTGTTCTTGCCCACGGACTCGACAGGATATATCCGGCACAAAACCGTTCCCTTGCCAGACAAATGTCCGAATCCGGCGGCCTGCTTACAGATTACACAAGCAATACGAAGCCAGACAGGCAAAATTTTCCAAGAAGAAACAGGATAGTCGCCGGGATATGCGATGCCCTTGTAGTAATGGAAAGCAGCGCCAATGGCGGATCACTTATCACCGCCGAACTGGCAAACGGTTATAACAAAGATGTATTCGCTTTTCCCGGACGTGCAAATGATACCAAAAGCGAAGGCTGCAACGATCTTATAAAAAATAACAAAGCCGCTTTGATTACACAGGCAGACGATATCCTAAAACTCATGCGCTGGAAAGACCCTTTGCGAAAAAAAACTGCCAGGCAGAAAGAATTATTTTCCGAACTTACTCCCGATGAAAAAAAAGTAATGGATGTACTTCAGCAAAAAAACAACGGCGCCCATATAGATGAACTTTATGTTAAATGCCAATTGACCAACTCTGTACTCGCAGCCACTTTACTAACAATGGAAATGAAAAATATTATTATAACCATGCCTGGAAAAATTTACAGAATATTGGATTAATTCGGCAAAATATTTAATTTACTTGCCTGATTAAACAAAAGTTTGTAAATGCTTGCCATTAAAAAATTTTCAGTCTCTCTAATTATCTCATAATATACAAATGACGAATGTCATAGCCATATTATGAATCCAAAAACCTTTTTTTCATTTACCTTTGCCTATGGCAAGAATAATTACATCCCAGGCAAATCCTGCATCAAAAAAATTTTTCGGAGAAGGCCTCACATTCGATGATGTCCTCCTGATGCCTGCCTTCTCGCAGGTACTACCCCGTGAAACTGATATCTCCACTCAACTCACAGCCTCCTTAACCCTGAATATCCCTATGTTGAGTGCAGCCATGGATACAGTCACAGAAGCCCAACTCGCCATTGCTATGGCCCGCGAAGGCGGATTAGGGATATTACATAAAAATATGAACATCGACCAGCAGGCAGACCAGGTGAGAAAAGTAAAACGTAGCGAGAACGGGCTTATCCTAGATCCCATTACACTGTCTCCCGATGCGACAATCGGAGAAGCATTGCAATTGATGAGGGAAAATAAGATCGGTGGCATCCCCATTATTGATACTAAAGAACATTTGGTAGGCATCCTTACAAACAGGGACCTTCGTTTTGAAACCAATTACAAAGCCCCGGTAAGTACCATCATGACAAAAGATAACCTTATCACAGCACCGGAAGGTACCGATCTTAAAAAGGCCGAACAAATCTTCAAAAAAAATAAAATCGAAAAATTACCTGTTATCAGTAAAACAGGAAAACTTATAGGGCTCATTACTTTCAGCGATATCCTCAAACTAAAATCATATCCCAATGCCGTCAAAGATTCATACGGCAGATTATTGGTTGGCGCCGGTGTAGGTATTACCAAAGACACTTTAGACAGGGTATCGGCACTACATCATGTAGGCGTAGACGTTATTTGCCTGGATAGCGCTCACGGCCATAGCAAAGGTGTTATTAACATGCTGAAAACAATCAGGAAATCATTCAGGAAACTGCAAGTGGTAGCCGGCAACATAGCCACAGGCGCTGGCGCATTGGCGCTGGCAGAAGCAGGCGCAGATGCCGTTAAAGTAGGCATCGGGCCAGGGTCAATCTGCACCACAAGAATCGTTGCAGGCATTGGAGTACCACAGATAACCGCCGTCATGGAAGTTGCAGCCGCACTCAAAAATAAAAAAACAGGCATCATCAGCGACGGTGGCATCCGCTACACAGGCGACATGGTCAAAGCTCTTGCAGCAGGAGCACACTGTGTTATGATGGGCAATGTGTTTGCAGGAACAGAAGAAAGCCCCGGCGAAACCATCATTTATGAAGGGCGCAGATTCAAACAGTACCGTGGCATGGGATCTTTGGGTGCCATGGCTCAGGGAAGCGGCGACAGATATTTTCAGGATGCAGAACAAGATATCAAAAAACTGGTTCCGGAAGGTATAGAAGGCAGGGTTGCATTTAAAGGGCCGCTCAAAGAAGTGGTCTATCAATACACAGGAGGACTCAGGGCCGGCATGGGGTATTGCGGCGCCAAAACCATCAAAGAATTGCAAAACGCCACTTTCATCAAAATCACCAATGCCGGTGTTAAAGAAAGCCATGCACACGATGTAGCTATCACAAAAGAAGCCCCAAATTATAGCCGCTGATACTTTTTCAATCGCAAGTATTGAATATTTTTGTGTCCCGGCTATCGATTTTCATGGCATCATCGTTGCGTCGCACACTTGTAACTTTGTACATATGGCATCAAAAACTGCCAAAAATTTTCAACTAATGAAAATACAAAGAACCGTAGCACAAATAGCAATACTCATTCTCACATGTATAAATGCTTACCGGGCAACGGCGCAAGACAGTTCGCATATACGTATATCACTCCTCACCTGCACGCCGGGAGATGAACTTTATTCAACCTTCGGGCATACTGCCATCCGCATTACCGATTCCATCAGCTTAAATGATGCCGTATTCAATTACGGCACTTTCAATTTCGACGACCCTAATTTTTACACCCGATTCATCCGCGGCAAATTACTTTATTTCCTCTCCGCAGAAAATTTTGAAGATTTTACATATACATATCAGTCTACCGGAAGAGGTATCACAGAACAATTGCTAAACTTGTCTCCCCCCGAAAAAATCGCCATTGCGAAAGCCCTCTATGAAAATATAAAAGAAGAAAACCGGTACTACAAATACGATTTCTTCTTCGATAACTGCACAACCCGCATTAGAGACCTTATTTTCAAATACAGGCACAATAACCCACCTCTCTCTCCCATCCTCCCCGAAGGATTCACATTCAGGAATGCTATCCACCAATACCTGGACAAAAACAGGATGCCCTGGAGCAAACTGGGAATTGATATCCTCTTAGGCGCACCAACAGATAAAAAGATGACTGTTAACACGGCTTTATTTCTCCCCGATAATCTTATGAAAACATTGGATAACAGCAATGAAAGCAAACAGTATGTTGTAGCATCAAGAAAATTTTACCCCTTTGATAAGAATATTCCCGTAAATACAATGCTCTCCCCCGGATGGCTTTTCGCAATAATATTAACATTACTGCTTTTCGCAGGCTTCACTCATATCAAATGGCTCGCAAGCCTGGCAGAAAGGTGCAATGCGTTGATTTTCTTTTTATCAGGGTTATTGGGCATTTTACTCATATTCATGTGGGCAGCCACCGACCATAGTATGTGCAAAAACAATTATAACCTGCTATGGGCAATACCCACAAATAGTATCATGGCTTTTTTCCTGCACAAGAAAAGCAAATGGGCCCGCATCTACTTTCAGGCCATTGCCGCTATTTTTTGTAGCCTGTTGCTTGCATGGGCATGGCTTCCCCAACAATTGAACCCCGAATTAATCCCTTTGATACTATTACTCCTTTACACTTCAATCTCCCAATTTTTAAAAAAATGACAGAAAATTTCATTCAATACCAGAACACGGATATTTTTTATCGAACGTCAGGAAGCGGGGAAATTGTAATAATGTTCCTTCATGGATTTGGCGAAGATGGGGAAATATGGAATCAACAGGTTGCATTTCTCCAAAATAAATACAGGATTATTGTTCCGGATATACCAGGCAGCGGCCGTTCCAGGCTAGTATCCGGAGCCAGTATAGAAACCTATGCTGAAATAATGAAAGCTATTGCCAATGCCGAAGGTTTAACAGAAGCAAAAAAAATTGTACTCCTCGGCCACAGTATGGGAGGATATGTCACGCTTTCTTTTGCGGAAAAATACCCCGAGTACCTCCGGGCATTCGGTTTTATCCACAGTACTGCTTTCGCTGATCCGGACGAAAAAAAACAAGTGAGAAAAAAAGCAATCGAATTTATCAAAAAAAACGGAAGCGCCCTTTTTTTGCAAACCAGCATACCCGGTCTATTCAGCCAGGCTTTTAATAACTCAAACACGGCCACCGTATCCGCCCTGGTTGACAAAGGAAAGAATTTTTCATCCGAAGCGCTGGTTCAATATTACGAAGCTATGATCAGCCGCCCGGATAGGACAAATGTATTAAAAACCGCCACAGTACCCGTCCTGTTTATTATTGGAAGTTACGATACGGCTGTACCTGTCATGCAAAGCATGCAACAATGCCACCTTCCCACCTTGTCACAAGTATCACTTTTGGAAAATAGTGCCCACATGGGAATGCTTGAAGAGACCACAAAAGTGAATAATTCCATTCAGCAATTCATTGAATCTTTAGTACAGTAAACCGTTAAGCCTCCCGATATTCCATTCTCACGTATCCATTATAGGTAAATAGCTGAAAATCTGCAATAAATTTATAATATACAATTATAATATATTGTTTTCCGTGAAGAAAAAAACGATATACATACTAATAATACCTTAAATTACGTTTCTAAAATAGCCGAAGGAACCCAACAAGTTCCGGCAAGGTATGAATCTCCTTACTTCGATGTAAGCAATTCATATTTTGTGTGTTATCCAATATAATATGGGAAACGGATGAAATACATCAATATAGTAATAGTAACATTGTCTTTCCTTTTGTTTACAGAAGTGAGTTTGTTTGCGCAAGGCGATGTTATCCATCAACAATCCTGCTCCGATCCTGATATACTGCGTCAGGCAGATAGCATAAAAAATGAGATTTACAAACAAGGGTTCATCCTGGTGAAAGAGAATTCCATGCTCATGGAAAGTGAATACGAAATGCCCGTAATCGTACCCCTAAATCAGGGTACCTGGTATCAATTTGTATTTATAGGCGACCGCAGTTCCCGGTTATACGAAGTACGAATGTTCGACTGGGATGAGAAACAGGTTGTGTACATAAAGCATCAGTGGGGAGATGTTGACGGGCCGGTCATCCGGTATTCCTATATTCCAAAATTTTCCGAATACCACATGATCAAACCTGTCCAGGTAAATAAACAGAAAAAAAAAGTGTGCGGCTACGTTATGCTCTTCAAGAAAGTAGAAGGATAATATTATGATGAAAGATATTGTTTATACTAACGATATAAACATAAAACCCACTGGCAACAACAAAAATCCCCGGAATTAACCCGGGGATTTTTATTTACAATATTTGTTTGTCTAATCTTTAATCGCAGCAATACCAGGAAGTATTTTACCTTCAAAATATTCCAACATGGCACCGCCTCCTGTACTTACATAGCTAACCTTACCTGCAAGATTAAATTTATTTACGGCAGATACGCTATCTCCGCCACCAATAAGGCTAAAAGCCCCATTCACGGTAGAATCTGCAACAGCCAGCGCTACAGATTTTGTTCCTGCCTGAAATTTTTCCATTTCGAAAACACCCATGGGCCCGTTCCATAAAATAGTCTTGCTGCTCATTATCACGCCAGTAAACTCTCCAATGGATTTAGGCCCAATATCAAGCCCCATCCAACCGGTTTCTATATTATCATTGCTTACAACCTTTGTATTTGCATTTGCATCAAATTTATCAGCAACAACGCTATCTACCGGTAAACAAATCTTTACTCCTTTGCTTTTAGCTTTTGCAAGGATATCATTTGCCAGATCCAGTTTATCCATTTCACACAAGCTGCTGCCCACTTCTTTCCCCTGTGCTTTCAGGAATGTATAAGCCATACCTCCTCCGATGATTATATTGTTGGCTCTTTCCAACAAATTTTCTATAATCAGTATCTTGTCAGAAACTTTAGCGCCGCCAATGATAGCCGTAAATGGAGATTCAGAATTATGCAATACCTTTTCAGCGCTGCTTACTTCACCTTCCATCAACAAGCCAAACATTTTCTTTTCTCCGGGGAAGAATTTTGCAATAATTGCAGTAGAAGCATGAGCTCTGTGAGCCGTTCCGAAAGCATCATTTACATATACATCGCCAAGTTTACTGAGTTTTTCAGCAAACTCTTCGTTACCTTTTTCTTCTTCCTTATAGAACCTGAGATTTTCCAGTAATAGAACCTCTCCGGACTTCAGGGCGGCAGCTAATGTAGCCGCTTGTTCTCCTATACAGTCGTCGGCAAAATTCACTGTAACCGCACTACTGCTTCCTGCACTTAATAATTCCTCCAGGTGTTTTACCAGGTGCTTTAATGAATACTTATTTGTCGGGCCTTCTTTCGGCCTTCCCAAATGGCTCATCAGTATTACGCTGCCACCGTCTGCCAAAATTTTTTTTAGCGTAGGGATAGCTGCTCTCATTCTCGTATCATCGGTAATATTGAACTCTGCATCAAGCGGTACATTAAAATCCACCCTCACCAAAGCTTTCTCATTACTGAAATTGTGTGAAGAAAATTTACTCATAATTAAAATCCGTTCTGCAGGAGAACTTTCTTTTTGCGTTAAAAAATAACAAGGCTTTCATCCTGTCATGAAAGCCTTGTTTGTTTTATTGAAAAGTACAAAACCAGTACAGGCGATAAAAATCACCGTACATGCTGTGCCTATAGGTTTGTACTATCATTTTCACCGAAATTATTTGCTGATTAAACCGGCAAAATATTTAACGGTACGAACCAATTGAGATACATAACTCATTTCATTATCGTACCAGCTAACTACACGTACCAGCTGTGTTTCGCCTACATTCTGTACTCTTGTCTGAGTGGCATCAAACAATGAACCAAAAGAAGTGCCGATAATGTCTGTACTAACAATTTCGTCGGTAGTATAACCAAAACTTTCGTTAGCAGCAGCTTTCATTGCAGCATTTACTTCATCTACAGAAACTTTCTTAGCAAGGATTGCCGTTACTTCTGTCAGAGACCCTGTGATTGTAGGTACACGTTGAGCTCTTCCGTCCAATTTACCTTTCAGAGAAGGAATAACAAGCCCGATTGCTTTTGCAGCGCCTGTGCTGTTGGGAACGATGTTCTGAGAAGCAGCACGTGCACGGCGAAGGTCCCCTTTCGGATGAGGAGCATCCTGCGTATTCTGATCGTTAGTATATGCGTGGATAGTTGTCATCAATCCATTAACAATACCAAATTTTTCTTCCAGCACCTGGGCCATTGGAGCAAGGCAGTTGGTCGTGCAAGATGCCCCACTGATGATTGTTTCGCTACCATCCAGTGTATTGTGGTTTACATTGAAAACGATTGTTTTCAGGTCGCCGGTGGCTGGAGCGGAAATTACCACTCTTTTAGCGCCGGCTGTAATATGTGCTTCTGCTTTTGCCTTATCTGTAAAGAAACCGGTACATTCCAGCACTACATCAACATTGTGACTTCCCCAGGGAATATCAGCAGGATTTTTTTGCGCATAAATTTTTACTTCTTCGCCATTTACTTTAATTGAGGAATCTGTTGCTTCCACCTGTGCATCAAAACGACCCTGTGCACTGTCGTATTTCAA
>CAZKPH010000080.1:7201-8666 GCA_964554605.1 uncultured Ferruginibacter sp. | reverse complement strand
GATAACCAACTTAGCCGCGTTATTGGCAATAAAGCAAGAAAAGAGCCTAAACGTGTTGTATTTGCCGATGCTGAAAATATCAAAATATTAAAAGCCGCTCAACTCGTACAGGAAGAAGGTGTCGGATTCCCTATCCTGCTGGGTTCTGAAACTAAAATAAAAGCCTTAGCCGAAGAGAACCATATCGATATTGAAGGAATGCCGATCATCAATCCGAAAGAAGATATCCACGAGGAAACAAGAAAACAATTCGGAAAAACATTCTTTGAAAAAAGGCAACGCAGAGGCATAAACGAACATGAAGCCTATAAAATGATGAAAGACCGCAGCTACTTTGCCTGTATGATGGTTGAAACAGGAAAGGCCGATTGCGTTATCAGCGGGCTTACAAGAAATTATGCCGATACTATCAAACCGGCACTTCAAACCATCGGTAAATCAGAAGGGGTACATAAGATTGCCGGTATGTATATACTGTTCACAAAAAGAGGGCCTCTTTTCCTTGCAGACACTACGATCAACTTCAATCCAACTGCCGAAGAACTGGCAGAAATCACTTTACTGGTAGCCAAAGAAGTAAACCAGTTCAATATTAAGCCTCGTATAGCTATGCTGTCTTATTCCAATTTTGGCAGTAGCAATTCTCCAGAAGCCATCCTCGTTAGAAAAGCAAGAGAAATCGTAAAGCAAAAAGAACCCAACCTTATCTGCGATGGCGAAGTGCAGGGTATGATCGCATTCAACAAAGAAATACTAAAAGAAAATTACCCCTTCACCGAATTATTGGATGGAGAAATAAACACTCTTATCTTCCCCAACCTGGCTGCAGGGAATATCTCCTACAACTTGTTGCATGAGATTGGTGGTGCTGACTCCATTGGCCCGATTATCCTCGGATTAAAAAAACCGGTACATGTACTACAATTGGGTAGTTCCATCCGCTCCATTTTTAATATGGTATTAATCGCCGTTATTGAAGCGCAAATGAAAGGGAAACCTTCCTAGTAAATGAATAGGTAAAACGAAACAGGTATCGGGCTGAACAATATTCTGCCTGTTACTTATAAAAATCGTAATTTGCAACGCCGGGTGACTTTTGTTCCTATCACGGAACAATGGCTATGCCGGCGTTGTCAATTTTTTCTGCATGAGCTTTTTCAATCATTTTGGCCGATATCTCCTTATGCTGAAAGGCATGTTTTCCAAACCGGAAAACCATAAAATGTATTGGAGAGAGTTTATGCACCAGTGTGTGGATATAGGCATTGGTTCCGTAGGAATTGTTTCTATCATTTCCGTTTTTATCGGTGCGGTAAGTACATTACAAACAGCATATCAGTTGGTAAGCCCGGCCATCCCAAAATCTACAATCGGGCAGATTGTTAGAGATACAGTTATATTGGAATTTGCCCCTACACTTGTTTGTATTGTCCTTGCCGGGGTTATTGGCAGTAAGATTGCCAGT
>CAZKPH010000080.1:0-7191 GCA_964554605.1 uncultured Ferruginibacter sp. | reverse complement strand
TATGCGTATCAGCGAGCAAATAGACGCTCTCGAAATTATGGGTATCAACACTAAATCATTCCTGATTTTACCCAAAATCATAGCATCCATTACCACAATTCCTCTACTGGTAGTCGTTTCAATGGTATTAGGCATCCTGGGAGGACGCATCGCCGGCGTAGCTTCTAATATAATTTCCCCCGAAATATTTGACAGAGGCTTATTGCAGGATTTCATTCCATACAATGTAATCTTTGCATTAATTAAATCAGTCACTTTTGCTTTTATCATCAGCAGCATACCGGCATATTACGGTTATAACGTAAAAGGAGGCGCACTCGAAATAGGCCGAAGCAGTACAAAAAGTGTTGTTGTAAGTTGCGTAATGCTTCTCCTGGCAGATTATGTATTATCTCAATTATTGCTGAACCCTGCCACAACATAAAATGATCGAATTTAAAAATATAAGAAAAAGTTTCGACGACAAAGTTGTGCTGGACGATGTTAGCCATACTATGCAAACGGGCATGGCAAACCTCATTATCGGTACCAGCGGTAGTGGAAAAACTGTTCTTCAAAAATGCCTGGTAGGTTTATTTATCCCGGACAGCGGCGAAATCTATTACGATGGGATAAAGTTCTCCTCGATGACACGAAATGATAAAAAAGAATTGCGGAAGCAAATAGGTATGTTGTTCCAGGGTTCTGCTCTATTTGACAGCATGACGGTTGAACAGAATATCATGTTCCCGCTCAATATGTTTTCTTCCATGACACCATCACAAAAACTTAAAAGAGTGAATGAAGTACTGGAAAGAGTAAACCTGAAAGATGCCAATAAAAAATTCCCTTCCGAAATAAGTGGTGGCATGAAAAAAAGAGTAGGCATTGCCAGGGCCATAGTCCTGAATCCCAAATATCTCTTTTGTGATGAGCCAAACTCCGGCCTCGATCCGCAAACAGCCATGCTGATCGACAAACTTATTTATGAAATCACCAAAGAGTTCAACATGACAACTGTTATCAATAGTCATGACATGAATAGTGTTATGGAAATAGGCGATAATATTTTATATATGTACCAAGGGAAAAAAGAATGGAGTGGCAATAACAAAGAAATCATTTTTTCCAAAAATGAACGGCTCAATAATTTCATCTTTGCGTCGGAATTTTTGCAGGATGCTAAAGATATGCGTATGCTGGAAGCCCGGGGAAAGATTTCCGATGACAGGGACATGGATGAATTACTGAAATAATCCTAATCGCAAAATTGCTTAACCGCTATATAAAATAGCTACACGATTGGAATCCAGACCCAAATAATGTTGCAACACTGTCTGGCATCGTTCCCGAAATTAATTTAAAAAACACTGTATTAAACTCAAATTTTTAACGCTATTTTTGCCCACCTGTTATCATTTATAAATCGAAATTCACCTATGTCTGTTCTTGTTAACAAAAACTCAAAAATCATTGTGCAGGGCTTTACCGGCACAGAAGGAACTTTTCATGCCACTCAAATGATTGAATATGGTACAAATGTAGTCGGAGGTGTCACGCCGGGAAAAGGAGGCTCGCTTCATTTAGACAGGCCTGTTTTTAACACCGTTGCCAATGCAGTGAAAACAACAGGGGCCGACGTCAGTATTATCTTTGTACCACCCTCTTTTGCTGCTGAGGCCATCATGGAAGCTGCTGATGCGGGCATTACACTGATAGTTTGCATCACTGAAGGGATTCCCGTACAGGATATGGTTAGAGTAAAAAATTATCTTCAGGGCAAGGATACACGGCTCATTGGCCCCAATTGCCCGGGCGTAATTACAGCAGAAGAATGTAAAGTTGGTATAATGCCTGGCTTTATTTTTAAGAAAGGACGTGTTGGCATTGTTTCTAAATCCGGAACCCTAACGTACGAAGCTGCCGACCAGGTTGCAAAAGCAGGATTGGGAATCTCAACGGCAATTGGTATTGGAGGAGACCCGATTATTGGTACAACCACAAAAGAAGCGGTTGAACTTTTTATGAATGACCCCGAAACGGATGCCATTGTTATGATTGGAGAAATCGGTGGAGGAATGGAAGCTGAAGCAGCCAGGTTTATCCAGTCGCAGGGCAACAGAAAACCTGTAGTAGGCTTCATCGCCGGGCAAACAGCCCCTCCCGGCCGAAGAATGGGCCATGCTGGTGCAATTGTTGGAGGCACTGATGATACAGCAGCTGCTAAAATGAAGATTATGCTGGAATGCGGCATACACGTAGTAGCCAGCCCTGCCGATATCGGTAAGACGATGGCTGAAGCTCTTAAAAAATAATGAATTGATTATAAACAGAAAAAACCATCCGATCGGATGGTTTTTTTATTGATAGCTCCTGAGATAAACCCTCGTAAACGCTACTTCACAAAAAAGACGGCGTCCATAAACGGCATTATTTGTGCAAATAAATTCCGGAGAAACTTTCATATTATTATTAAATTAGAACTATATTTTATGAAATCCGGGTATTTGAATCATCTTTTTTAAGTAATAACGGATTCCCGACAGTACCAATATAAATAAATAACTATGATACGCAGTAAAACTCTCCTCCTTTTATTGGCAATAATAATTAAACCAACTCTTAGTAGTTGGGCACAAATGAGTTCTTATGAAAAAAACTGGAAAAAAGTTGAAGCCTTCGAAAAAAAAGGGCTCACAAAAAGTGCATTTCTGGAAGTGAAAAATATCTATAATACAGCCCGGAAGGAAAACAATGATGCCCAGGAAATAAAAGCCTGCCTATTCCTCACCAAATACCGGAATATGACAGAAGAAGAAAGTAATGAAAATAACATATTTTACCTGGATACACTTATACGTGAAGCCGGTTTCCCGGCCAAAAATATTCTGCAAAGTATCCAGGCAGAAATGTTCTGGCGTTATCTCCAGAACAACAGATGGAAATTCTATAACAGGACCGAACTTGCAGATGAAAAAAACAAAGATATCAGCACATGGAGTATTAATAAACTTTTAACAACAACTTCCAAACTTTATAAAGCATCGCTGAAAGGCCTCACACAACTGCAACAGATATCACTGGATAAATTCGACCCGATCCTTATTAAAGGAAAAAATACACGGCACCTGCGCCCCACATTATATGATTTTCTTGCACAACGTGCGTTGGAATATTTTAAAACAAATGAATCGGGTGTTGCAAGGCCGGCTCAAAATTTTTTGCTTAACAACCCTGCAATATTTGCTCCGGCTGAAGATTTTACCAGGGTAGATTTCAACAACACAGACAGCAATACGAACCTGAAGGAATCTATAAACATATTACAAGATCTCATTCGTTTCCATTTAAAAGACCCGCAACCCGATGCACTTCTTGACGCAGACCTTCAACGTTTGAATTTTGCCTATAACTATGCCGTATTCGATAATAAAGAATCCCTTTATGAAAAGGCACTGACATCTTTTGAAATAAAATACAGCAGCAACCCCTTTGCTGCACAGGCGATGTACCTCAGGGCTAATGTTTATTTCAACAGAGGCCGGAACTATGAACGAAAGAAGACAGACATATATCAGTATGATCTGAAAAGGGCCAAAGAATTATGCGATGATGCCTATAAGAGATTCCCGGAATCGGAAGGTGGTATTAATTGTCAGAACTTATCAAATACAATTACAAAGCCTTTTCTCAGTTTGCACACAGAAGAAGTAAATATTCCGAATACCCCTTTTCGCTCATTGCTGGAATACAAAAATGTTCCCACGATTTATATAAGGATTTCTAAAATTTCAAAAGAAAAACTTTCGAAACTAGACAAGCTTAATGATGCTGAAATGTGGAAGTCATTGATACAAATGTCGGCCAATACTGTGAAACAATATTCAATAAAGCTCCCAGACCCCAATGACTATCAGCAGCATTCTATAGAAATAAAAACAGATGCACTTCCCGCTGGTACATATATACTTCTTGCCGGACTAAATGAGGGCTTTTCAATGGAAAAAAATATTATATCCAGACAGATAATCCGGATAAGCCACATCAGCTTTATTAATAATTATAAAGAAATTTATGTCCTTGACAGAGATAATGGCCTGCCCATTAAAAATGCTAAAGTCCAGGCATGGGAAAATAAATATGACTATAAGAAAGGAGAATATGTTCAAACAAAAGCGGAAAACTACACCACAGATACATCCGGGCATTTCAAACTGGCTGAAGCTAAGAATAGCGACAGGTCATATAGAAATATTTCATTGGAGATAACAACGCTTAACGACACTCTTTTTCAGGAAAGTAATTTTTTTGCACCTGGTTCATACAACAGTTACGATACAACTGAATATCCAAAAACATTTTTGTTTACTGACAGAAGCTTATACAGGCCCGGCCAAACGGTCTTTTTCAAGGGAATTGTTATATCGCAAAAAAAAGATGCCGGGCAAAGCCGTGTAATACCAAATTTCAGTTCTGATATCCGCATCACGGATGTAAATGACCAACTGGTCACGGAAATGAAAGTGCTGAGTAATGATTTCGGATCGTATAATGGCTCATTTAAACTGCCGGAAGGAATATTAAACGGAACATTTTCCATTACAGATAAAACAACAAATTCTGACTGCCAGATACAAGTTGAAGAATATAAACGCCCGAAATTTATTGCAGAAATTCAACCTCCGCAGCATGCTTACCAACTCAATGATTCCGTTTCCGTAATCGGAAATGCCAAAGGCTATGCAGGAAACAGTATTGATGGCGCCGCAGTTAAATACCGTGTTGTAAGGAAAGCTCGTTTCCCGGCATGGTGGGGATGGAAAGAAGATTGGGGAGGATACAACAACAGGCCCATTTATGAAGGATCTAATGAAACAGAAATATCCAATGGAGAAACAACTACTGATCTAAATGGAAATTTCCAGGTTAGGTTTAAGGCTATCCCGGACGAATCAGTGGATAAAAAAAGCCAGGCCATTTTCTATTATGAAATCAATGCAGACATAACAGACATCGCCGGCGAAACGCATAGCGCCCAGGCATCTGTAGCATTGTCTTACCAGTCAATTCAATTGGATATCGACGCCCCTGATAAGTTTATCGACAGCATCCCGGGTATTTCCATCATAACCAAGAACCTGAATGATGTTTTTGAAAAAACACTGATAAAAGTAATGGTAAGCAAACTTAAATCTCCCGACAGGATATTCAGGAAAAGATATTGGAACACGCCAGATCAATTTCTGATGACAAGAGAGGAATCGTACAGCTATTTCCCCTATGACCCGTATAAGGATGAAGATAGAGTAAGTAGCTGGGATATCCGGAATCAATTGATTGAAAAAATTGATTCATCGAAAGAAGATGGCGCTTTCCCGCTCAATATTGCAAGTCCCGGGCCTGGCTGGTATAAAATTACCGTTTCTGCTACTGATAAGAATGGGGAACCGGTTACTGCCGAAAAATATTTTCAGTTGATAAACACAAAAGATGGCTATGCCGGAAATAATGAAAGGGTACAATTTTTTAGCCGGGAAAAAAGTGTCGAACCGGGAGAGAATATCCATTATACGATCAAATCTGCCATTGACAGCATTTGGATAATACAGACTGTCAGCAGAGTGAAGAAAAATGCTTCAACCATTGATTATAAAACCATAGTACCCGGCACACCGTTAAGTGGCAATATTTTAGTATCAGATGCTGACAGGGGAGGCATTTCTGTAAATTATATTTTTGTCAATCATAACCGGGTCTACCAAAACACAGAAAATTTCAACGTGCCATGGAATAATAAAGAATTAAAAATAAATTTCAAAACTTTCAGAGACAAACTTCTACCCGGAAGCAAAGAAACAATCACAGTAAAAATCAGCGGCAGCAAAGGAGAAAAAATAGCCGCAGAAATGTTGGCTGGCATGTATGATGCAAGCCTCGACCAATTCCAGAACCATACATGGTTGCCGATATATTTATGGCCATCTTTGTATACAGACATTAACTGGCAGGCGGGTTGTTTTCAGGCAATATCATCAAGAGAATACAATCGGTATCAACCTTACAAAAGTATTCCTGTGAAAATTTACGACATACTCCTATCTGAAAACGGTGGCGATATAGTTGTAGTGGGCTATTCAAACAGGAAACAAAAAGCATTTAAGATAGATAAGATATCCGCTTATGCTTCCGCACCTATCACCGGAGCTATTAAATTTACTCCTCCAAAGATTATCAAAGATGAAGAAATAGCTGAAAAAGATATGGCTTTTGCAATGGCTGCCGATTCCATAGTGATTTTAAAAAAGCCTGAATTGGAAAACAAAGATTCAAGAGTTCCTGTAAGAACCAATTTTAATGAAACGGCATTTTTCTTCCCAGATCTGAAAACAGATGAAGAAGGAAATATTTCATTCAATTACACTATCCCGGAAGCATTAACCCGCTGGAAACTGATGACATTTGCACATACCAAAGACCTCGCTAGTGGCGTTTCCGAAAAAACAGTATTAACGCAAAAACCTCTGATGGCCCAACCAAATGCTCCCCGATTCCTGCGTGAAGGAGACAAAATAGAATTTGCCACAAGGATAGCTAATCTGGAAAATAAGGAACTTACTGGAACGGCTACCTTGGAATTGACAAATGCCATTTCCGGTAAAGTTGTTGATGGGTGGTGTAAAAACATTTTCCCGACACAATACTTTACAGCACCTGCCGGGCAAAGCACTGTAGTAAAATTCCCGGTAGAGATACCCGTAGATTTTGCCAGCGCCCTCACCTGGCGTGTTACTGCCACTGCAGGAGATTTCAGTGATGGTGAAGAAATGGCCCTGCCGGTTCTTCCCAATAAGATGCTAATAACAGAATCGATTCCAATAAATATGAAGCATAATGGTATAAAAGAGTTGCATTGGGAAAAATTATTGAACAGTACCAATAGCGAAACGCTTAAGCATCATTCCTTAACCATTGAATATACCACAAACCCGGCATGGTATGCCGTGCAATCGCTTCCCTATTTAATGGAATATCCTTATGAATGTGCCGAACAGTCCTTTAACCGGTATTATGCTAATACACTTGCTGCAAGCATTACAAGCACCATTCCATCTATAAAAAAAGTTTTCGAAAAATGGAAAACAACCGATACCACAGCCCTGCTCTCCAATTTACAAAAAAATGAAGAATTAAAATCTGCCCTCATTCAGGAAA